>JBIOVW010000184.1:0-3585 GCA_044867945.1 Nakamurella sp.
CGTCGAGATCGACTCCGGCAACGTCAAGCTGGCGATGAGCCACGTTGTGCCCGACCTGGTCCAGAAGGTGCTCAAGGGACAGGACCCGCTGCACATCCTGGGCAGCGGCGAGCAGGTCCGGCACTACACGTACGGAGGCGATCTGGCCCGCGGGATCGTCGAGGCCATGGAGCACCCGGCGGCGCTGAACGAGGACTTCAATCTGTCGACCGCTCAGGGCCACACGGTGACGGAGCTGGCCACGATCATCTGGCGCAAGATCAAGGGCGCCGATATACCGCTTCGGTTCGTGCACGACCCGGCATTCGACTACGACGTGCAGCGGCGGGTTCCGGCGGTGGACAAGGCCCGCGGCGTGCTCGGCTTCAGCGCCGACACCACCCTGGAGGAGATGCTCGACGAGGTCATTCCATGGATCGAGAATGCAATCCGTCAGGGCACGATCTGATTGGCTCGGCCGGCATGACCGTACAGAGTGCCGAACCCACCGCGACCGGCGCCGGGAAGGAGCCGCGCCACCGCCGGCGGTCGAACGTGCTCGTGGGGATCGCCTGCGGTCTGACGACATTCGTCTGGCTCGTGCTGGCCAACCGCCAACTCATCACTTCGCCGATCATCGAGGACGGTGACTTCGCCGCCAACTCGATCCTGGTCGACAAGGCGGAGGCATTCCGGCTGCTGGTCGGCAACTACTCGCGGGTCGGTTTCAGCCACCCAGGCCCGGCGCTGCTCTATGCGCAGGCGTTCGGCGACATCCTCGTGCACCGGATGCTGGGCATCGCCCCCAGCTCGTACGGCGGACAGTTCGCCGGCATCCTCGCGCTGAACTCAGTGTGCATCGGCCTTGCCTGCGGGATCGTGCGGGCCATGTCCGGCCGGTGGTCGGCCGCGGTCGCGCTGCTCGCGCTGCTGCCGCTGATCACCGTGTGGGAGCCGTACGCCCTGGCCACCACGTGGATGCCGGGGGTCTACATCGCACCGTTCCTGCTGATGGTCGTCGCGGCGGCCGCCGTTGCGAGCGCGGGCTGGGGCAGCCTGTGGGCGCTGGTCGCCGGCGCGTCGCTGTGCGTGCACGGGCACGTCTCGTTCGTCATGTTCGCTGCCGTGACCGCGGTCGCCGCCCTCGTCGTCGGTTGGTTGCGGGTCCGCCGCGGTGCCGCGGGGCCCACGAGATGGCAAGTGATCTGGGCCGCCGTCGTCCTGGGCATCTTTCTGTTGCCGATCGTTGCCAACCTCGTTCTGCACTGGCCCGGCGAGCTGGCCCGATACCTGGAATTCGTCGGCTCCGAAGAGGGCTTCCATCCGCGCACGGCGAGTGACGTCGCCGAGTTCGCCGGGAGCTTCTGGGTCCGCAGCGGCATGTGGATGATCGTGCTCTACGTCCTGGCGGTGGCCCTGTCGGTGATCGCGCGGCTCGCTGACCCGAAGAACCCGTCCGCCCGGTTTCGGCTGGACATCGTGGCGTTCAGCATCCTTCAGACGACTCTTTTCGCCTTCTACGCCGCTCGCGGCGTGGACAACCTCGAGTTCCACTACGTCGGCTGGTTCGTCCTGACCTGTCCGCTGCTGGTCCTCTGGGCCGGCCTGGACGCGGTGCTGGACGTGCTGGGCATGCGGTTGGGCCGGGCCGGACAGCTCGTTGGCGCCGCCCTGTGCGCGGCCCTGGTCACGGTGCTACTGGTGGTCGGCACGACGTCGAATCCCTACCGCGGGATGTCCCAGGCGCTGGCCGACGCGCTGCCCGACGGGGACGCGCGGCTGAGCTTCCATCTGGCAGGCTGGCCGTCCGGTCTCGGCCTGCTCGAGCTCGCCCGTCGGGAGGGTTTCCGGTCCTGTGTCGAGGGTGAGATGTGGGCCGTCCTGGTCACTCCGGCGCTGGTCTGCAACGCGGACAGTCCCGGCCGGTCGCTGCTGATCCTCGGTCCGGGCGAGCCGCGGCAGGGCATGGTCATCTTCGACGACGGCTCCACCGCGATCGTCGCCAACTGACACCGGTCGGTTTGCGGTGCCCGGTGGGACGGATGTGGCCCGTGGGGTGTCTCCGGGGCGACATCGGCGTTGTGGTGCCGGGTTCGGGGCAATCGCGTTGTTATGCTGCCGGAATGAAGCTCTCGATTCTGATGCCGGTGTTCAACGAGCGGGCAACGCTGGAATCCGCGGTCAAGCGTGTGCTGGATGTGGATTTCCCGGTTGATATCGAGTTGGTGATTGTCGATGACGGGAGCACCGACGGGACCCGGGATTTGTATGCGCAGTGGGCGAACGACCCGCGCGTGCACATTCACCTCAAGCCGTCCAACGGAGGCAAGGGGTCGGCGATCCGCAAGGGCGCCGAGATCGCCAGCGGCGACTACGTGATCATGTGCGATGCGGACCTGGAATACGCGCCCGAGGAGATCCCGTCGCTGCTCGCGCCGATCCTCGCCGGCGAGGCCACCGTGGTGTACGGCACTCGGACCTTCGGCAGCCACAACGCCTTCTCCTACGTGTACGTGCTGGGCAACCGGGCCGTCACCACCGCCGCGAACATCCTGTTCAACTGCTACATCAGCGACCTGGAGACCTGCTTCAAGCTGCTTCCGCTTGACATGTACCGGGCGCTGGACGTCAAGTCGGCAGGCTTCGGCATGGAGGCGGAGATCACCGGCAAGATTCTCCGGGCCGGGGAGCGGCCGTACGAGGTGCCGATCAGCTACAAGGCCCGCAGCCGCGAGGCCGGCAAGAAGCTGACCTGGAAGGACGGTGTCGAGGCGCTGTTCATTCTGGCCCGCGAGCGGGTGCGCAAGCCCATCGCTCACTGAACCGCCCCGGGCGCTCGTGCGTCCTCGACCGGTCGCACACCTGGATGTGCGGCTGTACGCGCACTGGCAGACGGGACCGGCGGATGGGAATTGCATGAACCAGGCAATGGTCGAGGCCGTCGGGACCCCTGACGACCCCGACGAGGCTCGGCCGACGGCTGCGACTCCGAGGTGGTCCCGGGCGCTGCGGTTCCTGCCCGCGATGGCCGCGGTGTTCGCCACGGCCTGGGTGTTCCGGAGCCTTCGCGGCGGTCTGCTGCCGGGCAACGACGGCGACGCCCGGTGGACGATTGCCCTGCACGAACACTGGTACCGGGTCTGGAGCGGGCAGGACGCGATTCGCGACCTGCATTACTACTTCCCGCTGCCGAATATGCTCGGATCCAGCGATGCATTCCTGGTGCAGGGCCAGTTCTATTCCCTGGCGCGCTTGCTGGGATTTGATCAGGTCAATTCCTGGCTCATTGCCGGAATCATGTTCTTCCTGGTCGGCGCGCTCGGTGTCGCCGTCCTGGCGACCCAGGTCCTGCGCAGCCGGTGGTGCCAGGTCGCGTTCGTGGTCCTGTCCGTCGCGTCGTACCCGGTCCTGGTCGGGCTGGGCCACGTTCAGCTGTTCGGCCTGCTGTCCGTCTCCTGGGTGTTCGTCGGCCTGCACGACCTGGTCAGCCGCCGACATGTCCGGCGCGGCATCGCGCTGCTGGTGGTGGTGGCGCCATTGCTGGGCCTGTCGTCCTGGTACGCGCTGGCGTTGGGGGGCATCGTGGTCGGCGTGCTGGGGCTCACC
>JBIOVW010000185.1:0-5377 GCA_044867945.1 Nakamurella sp.
CGACTCGGCGACGCCGGCGATCCGCTGCGCGGTCGTGACCGTCGGTCTCCCGACCACCTGAGCCTCCCGGGTGCATTCGGGCGGGGCGGCCGGCGGACGGCCCCGCCGGGCGGACGGCCTCGCCCGGGTCGAGTGCATCACGGCGCGGTTCCTGCTCGACAGGTGACCCCGGAGCGACCTGTGGTGGCGAGATCCACACCAGGACCCAACTTGGGCTGCACGTGCGGATCTGGAGGTCCCAGGGACGTGGCGCCGGCGGTTGACGACGAGCGGCCGCCTCGTACGCTGCCCACCGCAGCGAGGCGGGCCACGGTACCGCGCCTTTCGCTCCCCCGGGGTGACTCCGGAGCGGAACTTTCCGCTCCGGTGCCACCCTCCGGAGCCCGGGCTGCGGCGTCGCCGCCGGTCAACACGCGGGCATCCCCACCCCCGGGTTACGTCGGGACCGGCCGGCGACGCCGCGGTCCCTGATCGGCCGGCGCCGCCCGTCGGGGTAGGGCTGCGCCGGCCGAGCTCGGATTCAGTGCCGGCCGCGGCGAACCACGACCACAGGCCACTGACTGTGCCCGATCAGGGCGTGACTGGTGGAGCCCAGCAGCAGGCCGGTGAAACCACCACGACCGCGGCTGCCCACGACGATCATCTGCGGGGCGGGGTCGGCCGGATCGTGCCGCAGCAGCGCCTCGGCCGCCCGGCCGCGGCGCACCACCTGTTCGACCTGGACGTCCGGGTACTTCTCCCGCCAGCCGGCGAGCTGCTCGCTGAGGACGGCGTGCTCCTTCTCATCCTGCAGCCGGTCGAGCAGCGACTCCGTCGCCACCAGACCGCGCAGCGCAACGTCGTCCCAGACCAGGACCGCACGCACCGGGACACCACGCCGGTCGGCCTCGTCGAAGGCGAACTCGACGGCTGCCTCGCTGATCCGCGACCCGTCGACGCCAAGCAGAACCGGGCCGGTCGGCGCGATGTCGGTGTGCGCGGGGACGACCGCAACCGGCGACCGGCCGTGCGCGGTCACGTGCAGGGCGACGGATCCGAGGATCACCTCGGGGATCCGGCCGCCTCCGCGGGTGCCGACCACGGTCAGCAGGGCACCGTCGGAGGCCTCGACCAGCGCCGGCCGCGGGTCCGAGCGCACCAGCCGGCTGGTGATCTGCAACTCGAGGTTCTCCTGCCGGATGGCGTCGGCGGCGTCCGTGAGCAGTTGCTCGCCGGACTCGTAGAGGCCGTCGGCCAGCGCGGCCGGGACGCTGAAGCCGATCATGCCGGTGACGGGAATGTCGAAGGCGTGCACGAGGTTCAGGGAAACGTCGCGCAGCCGGGCCTCGCGGGCGGCCCAGTGTGCCGCGGTCAATGATTCCGGCGATCCGTCCAGGCCGACAACGATCTGCGGTCTGATGCCATTCATGGTTCGTCACTCCTCGTCCGGACGGCCGCACGGCCCGGATCGGGGTCGTCTGACGTCCTGACTTCAGCTTCCGGGGCGCATGCGGCACCGACCAGGGACGAAGGTCCCGCGCGACAGGGATCACATGCCTGGATCCGGTCGGCCGGCGGCGGCCCAGGCGTCCCGGATCCGGCGGGCCGCGGCGGCCGGGTCCGGCTGCCCGCAGATGGCACTGACCACCGCCACGCCGGCGGCACCGGTGGACCGCACCAGGGCCGCTCGAGCCGCGTCGATGCCGCCGATGGCCACGCAGGGCACCGGGCTGCGCTCGACGATGGCGGCGAGCGTCCGCAGCCCGCCGGGGTCGGCGGCGTCGGGTTTGGTGGCCTGCCACCACACCGGGCCGACCCCCAAATGGTCGACGGTGCCAGGCTCCAGCCGGGCAGCCGCCTCGACCTGCTCGAGTGTCTGCACCGAAAGCCCCAGCAGCGCGTCCGGTCCGAGAATGCGCCGGGCCTCGGTGGGGTGCAGGTCGCCCTGTCCGACATGCGCGCCGTCGGCGCCGATCTCGGCCACCAGGTGCACCCGGTCGTTGACGATCAGCGGCACGCCGGTGCCGGCGAGCGTGGCGGCGACCGACCGTCCCAGCCGCACGAACTCCTCGTCCGACGCCTGCGGATCGCGCACCTGCACCACGGTCACCCCCGCGACCACCGCGGCCGACACCGTGGCGGCCACCCCGACCGTTCCGCACATCATGGTGTCGGTGACCAGGTACAGCGTCAGATCGACCGGACGGCGCGGCACGGTTCAGCTCAGCCGAACCCGGGCCGCCAGGTCGGCCGGGGTGAGCAGGGCCAACTGGTCGAGCAGGGCGACCGCGAACGACCCGGGCCCCGGCGACGCGGCCGCGGCCACCTCCCCGCACACGGTCAGCATCGCGGTCGCGCTGACCGCGGCGAGCAGCGGATCGTCGAGGACGGCGGCGAAGCCGGCGATCATCGCGCCCAGCGCGCAGCCGACACCGGTGACCCTGGTGAGCAACGGGTGCCCGTTGGCGACCCTGACCACCCTGGGCCCGTCGGTGAGATGGTCGACCGGTCCGCTGATGGCGACGACGGTGCCGTGCAGTCCGGCGAGTTCGACGGCGGCGTCCAGCGCGGCCTCGGGCGTGTCCACCGAGTCGACGCCCTTGCCGCCGGCCCCACCGGTCAGCGCCATCACCTCGGAGGCGTTGCCGCGCAGCACCGTCGGGCCTTCGGCCAACAGCTTGCGGGCGATCTCGGTACGCCAGCCGAGCGCGCCGGCGGCGACGGGATCGAGCACCCACGGGGTGCCGGCGTCGGCGGCCCCGGCGACCGCCTGCTCCATCGCGGCCACGGTATCCGCATACGGGGTGCCCAGGTTGACCAGCACACCGCCGGCGATCCGGGCGAACGCGCCCGCCTCCTCCGGGTTGTCCACCATCGCCGGTGCCGCCCCGACCGCGAGCAGCACGTTCGCGGTCCACTGGGCAGCCACGATGTTGGTCAGGCACTGGACCAGGGGCGACCGCCCACGCAGCTCGGCCAGGGCATCGGCGCAATCGTCGGGTCGGAAGGTGGTGCTCGCGGTCATGGTGGGCGATGTCCCTTCACCTGGGTCCCGGTCGGGGCCCGGGGTCGCCCGCGACAATAGTCACGCCCGGAACCGGACGACGGTGGGCCGTCATGCCGATGGAGCGGCAATGCCCGCTGGCCTACTGACCGCGGCCGGCCGCCGCCCAGCCAGTTGATGTTTCGTCGGCTTGGGCCGGATCGGCCACCAGGTGAACCACCCCATGTCGATGGCCGCGGCCGGCACCAGCAGGGTGCGTACCACGAAGGTGTCCAGCAGCACGCCGAACGCGACGATGAAGGCGATCTGGGCCAGGAACAGGATGGGGATGACGGCCAGTGCGGCGAACGTGGTGGCCAGCACGATGCCGGCGCTGGTGATCACCCCGCCGGTGACGGCCAGGCCGCGCATCACCCCGTCGTGCGGGCCGTAGAACGCCACCTCCTCCCGCGCCCGGGTCATCAGGAAGATCGAGTAGTCGATGCCCAGCGCGACCAGGAACACGAACGCGTACAGCGGCACCGCCGGGTCGGCACCGGGGAAGTCGAAGACGTGGTTGAACATCAGCGCCGACACGCCCAGCGCCGACCCGAAGGACAGCACCGTCGCCGCCACGAGCAGCAACGCGGCGATCAGCGAGCGCAGCAGCAGGATGAGCACGATCAGCACGGCGACCAGCACGACCGGGATGATCACCTTCAGGTCGCGGCTCGAGGTGTCCAGGGTGTCCACCTGAATCGCGGTGTTGCCGCCGACCAGTACCTCGCCGTCCGCCCCTGGCACCGCATGGGCCGCGGCGCGCACCGCCCGCAGGGTGGCCTCGGCGTCCTCGGAGTCGGCGGCCGCGGCGAGCGTGGCCTGGATCTGCACCCTCCCGTCCACCACGACCGGCGGCGCGCCGGCGACCTGCGGGCCGGTGCCGGCCGCGGTGACGATCGTCGGCTCACCGGAGATCCCGTCCACGGCCGCGACGGCGGTCACCACTGAGGGCGCGACGGCTTCCGGCGCGATGATCACCACCGGATTGCCCGACCCGCCCGGGAAGTGCTCGGACAGGGCGTCCTGCCCGGCGATCGAGTCCACGTCGGTGAGGAACACGTCGGTCTGTGTCGTGCCGGACGCCTTCAGGGTGGGCACGAACGCGCAGGCCGCGGCGAGCACGATGACGGTGATCACCCAGATCCGCCGCGGATGCCGTACGACGATGACGGAGATCTTCTCCCACAGTCCCGGCTTGGCCCGATGAGTGATCGCGTGCGCACCACCCACGTGCTCGGTAACCCGGGGGACGCGCGGCCAGAACAGCCACCGGCCGGCCATCAGCAGCGCGGGCAGCAGGGTGAGCGCGGCGACGAAGGACGAGGCGATGCCGATCGCGCCGACCGGACCCAGCCCCTTGTTGGAGTTGAGGTCGGACAGCAGCAGGCAGAGCAGGCCGATGATCACCGTGCCGGCGCTGGCCGCGATCGGCTCCAGGCAGGCCCGCCAGGCCCGGGTGATCGCCGTCCAGGTCGACTCCACCCGGGTGAGTTCCTCCCGGTACCGGGAGACCAAGAGCAGGCCGTAGTCGGTGGCCGCGCCGACGACCAGGATGAACAGGATCCCCTGGCTCTGCCCGTTCAGCGTCAGGACGTCGTTGCTCGCCAGCAGGTAGACGATCCCGCCGGCCATGGCCAGCGCACTGACCGAGGTGAACAGCACGACGAACGGCAGCGCGACCGCCCGGTAGACCAGGAACAGGATCAGCAGCACCGCGGACAGCGCGACGAGCAGCAGCAGCCCGTCGATGCCGGCGAACGCGGCGCCCAGGTCGGCGATCAGGCCGGCCGGACCGGCGATGTGCACCGATCCGCCCGCCGCCGCGGCCTCACCGGTACGCAGAGCGTCGACGACGTCCCCGAGCGGCTCTTCGCCGTCGGCGTCGACGGCGGTCACCTTGTCCTCGGACAGCGGGACGATCACCAGTGCTGCCTGCCCGTCCTCGGACGGGATCAGCGGGATCGGCACCGGCCGTCCCGGCGGCCCGTCGACCAGGTAGTCGCCGATGGTGCCCAGATCGCCGTCCCGGCCGTCGGTGACCGGCTGCTCTGGGACGGTCTCGGTGAAGCCCTGCCAGGACGCCAGCTGTTCGGGGGTGGCGGCTGCGTCGGTCTCGAAGATGACGAAGGGGGACGGCGATGTCCGACTCCGGATCGGTGCCGATCAGCGTCGCGCGCGCGCTGCGGCCGTCGCCGAGCGAGACCTCGATGTCGTCGGCGCCTTCGACGACGTGGTTGTTGGTGAGCAGGTAGCCGGCCGGCGAGACGATCACGCCCGAGCCGAGCCCGACCTGGCGCTCTTCGGGCGCCTGGCGCGCGCGGTCGCCGAAGAAGAAGCGGAACATCGGATCGTCGT
>JBIOVW010000186.1:0-2043 GCA_044867945.1 Nakamurella sp.
GCCATAGCCGGGCGGCGTGTAGGAACTGTAATCGGACGAGCCGAACTGCGACGGCGACGTGCTCATGACGCCGCCCTTCCGGGGCACCTCGCGGGCCCGGTCGCCCCGTCAGGGGCGCCGACATGGCTGTGTTGATGGTTCGCTCGGCAGGCCTCGCTCATGTGATCAACGGTACCGGCGGGCCCGACCGGTCGGATCGGGGAGAACCCTGACCCTCAGGCCCAGAGCTGGCCCTCGAGGCCGTGCGCGGCGATCGCGTCGTCACCGGCGTCGTACACGCCGGTGGACAGGTACTTCCAGCCGCCGTCCGCGACCACGAACGCGATGTCGGCCTCCACGCCCTCCCGGACCGCGCGGGCAGCGATGCCCAGCGCCGCGTGCAGGATCGCGCCGGTCGAGATGCCGGCGAAGATGCCCTCCACCTCCAGTAGCTCCCGGGTGCGGCGAACGGCGTCGTCAGGGCCGACGGAGAAGCGGGACGTCAGCACGGACGCGTCGTACAGCTCCGGCACGAAGCCCTCGTCCAGGTTGCGCAGCCCGTAGACCAGCTCGCCGTACCGGGGTTCCGCGGCGACGACGCCGATGTCCGGCACCTTCTCCCGCAGGTAGCGGCCGACGCCCATGAGCGTGCCCGTGGTGCCCAGGCCCGCGACGAAATGGGTGATCGTCGGTAGGTCGGCCAGCAGCTCCGGACCGGTCGTCTCGTAATGCGCGAGCGCGTTGTCCGGGTTGCCGTACTGGTAGAGCATGACCCAGTCGGGGTGGTCGGCGGCCAGTTCCTTGGCCATCGCCACGGCGGCGTTCGAGCCACCGGCCGCGGGCGAGGAGATGATCTGCGCGCCGTAGGCCCGCAGGATCAACCGGCGTTCCTCGGACGTATTCTCCGGCATCACGCAGATCAGCCGGTAGCCCTTGACCCGGCACACCATGGCCAGCGAGATGCCGGTGTTGCCGCTGGTCGGCTCGATGACCGTGCAGCCCGGACGGAGCCGGCCCTCCCGTTCGGCCCGGGCGACCATGGCCAGCGCCGGACGATCCTTGATCGAGCCGGTCGGGTTGCGGTCCTCGAGCTTGGCCCACAGCCGGACCGACGCGGACGGCGACAGCCGCGGCAACCCGACCAGGGGAGTGCCGCCGACGGCGTCGACCAGGCTGTGGTACCTCGTCATGAGTTCAGCAGCCTCAGCGCGCCCCGCCGGCGACGGCTGGCAGGATCGTCACGTTGTCGCCCTCGGCGATCGCGGTGTCCAGGCCGCCGGTGAAGCGCACGTCCTCGTCGTTGACGTAGATGTTGACGAACCGGTGCAACGAACCGTTCTTGATCAGCCGGTCACCGAGCCCGGAGTAACGGCTGTCCAGGTCGGAGATCACCTCGGCCAGGGTGGCGCCATCGGCGGTCACGGTCTTCTCCCCCTTGGTGACCGGTCGCAGGATCGTCGGCACGGACACCGAAACGCTCATCTGTCTACTCCTCAGTTGCTGCCTGTTGCTCCACCTGCGCGTCCGGCGCAGGCGTCGTCTGTCGGTCGATGGATCGGATCAATTGTGACGGACGCGCACGCCCACTCGTGCAACGCCGTCTCAGGCCGGAATGATTTCCACCGGCTCCTCGGTCACCACCGTGTCGACGATCCGAAACGACCGGATCTCCTCGGAGTCCGGGTCCCGGGTGGAGACGAGCAGGTAGTGGGCCTGCGGTTCCCCGGCATAGGAGATGTCGGTGCGGCTCGGATACGCCTCGGTGCCGGTGTGCGAGTGGTAGACCACAATCACCTCTTCGTCGGCGGCGTCCATCGCCCGGTACAGCTTCAACTGCTCGCCGGAGTCGAATCGGTAGAACGTCGGCGAGCGTTCGGCGTTGATCATCCGCACCAGCCGGGTGGGGGTGTCCGAGCCGGCGGGGCCCGCGATGATGCCGCAGGCCTCGTCCGGATGGTCGGCACGGGCGTGGGCGACGATCTCGTCGATCATCGCGGCGGGGATGCGCAACACCTGGACAGCCTAATGGGCGGCGAGCCGGCGATCAGCCGTCCAGCATGGCGG
>JBIOVW010000187.1:0-5993 GCA_044867945.1 Nakamurella sp.
CAGATCGCCTGCGAGCGCGACGACCTGGATACCGCCACCCGGTACCTTCGACGCAGCCGGGAGCTCGGTGAGCACCTCGGGCTGGGCCAGAACCCGTACCGGTGGCGGGTCGCGATGGCGCGCGCCCGGGAGGCCAAGGGGGATCTCGACGGTGCACTCGACCTGCTCGACGAGGCGGACCGGGTGTACATGGGTGACTTCTCCCCGAACGTGCGGCCGGTCCCGGCGTTGCGGGCCCGCGTGCTGGCCGCGCAGGGCCGCGTGTCCCAGGCGCTCGGCTGGGCCCGGGAGCAGGGCCTGTCCGCGGATGACAGCCTTTCGTACGTGCGGGAGTTCGAGCACATCACGCTCGCCAGGCTGCTGTTGGCGCAGTATGTGACCGAGGGCGACAAGACCTCCCTGCGGGCGGGCGCACGACTTCTGGGACGCCTGTTGACCGCCGCGGAGGAGGGCGGCCGGACGGGCAACGTGATCGAGATCCTGGTGGTACAGGCGCTCATGCACCAGGCGCACGGCGACGGCCCGGGTGCGGCGGCCGTGCTGGAACGTGCGCTGGCACTCGGCGAACCGGAAGGCTATGTCCGGGCCTTCGTGGGCGAGGGACCACCGATGGTGTCCTTGTTGAAGGGGGTCGCCCGACGCCGGCCCGGATGGGACTACGCGCGGCGGCTCCTGGACGCCTGCGGCCCGGCCGACCAGGTCGGCGGCTCCGCCGAGCAGCGGCCACCGCCCGGTCCGCACCTGGTCGAGCCGTTGAGCGAACGCGAGCTGGAAGTGTTGCGCCTGTTGACCACGGACCTGAACGGACCCGACATCGCACGCCGGCTCGTGGTGTCGGTGAACACCATGCGCACCCACACCAAGAGCATCTACACCAAGCTCGGGGTGAACAGCCGCCGGGCGGCGGTCCGTCGAGCCGAAGAGTTGGGCCTGCTGTCCGGATCCCGCGACCGCCGGACCTGATCAGCGCCGCGGTCGGCCCGGGACCGATCGAATCAGGAGAGCCCCGGCGGAGCCGGGACAAGCCCCTGCGGCGAGCAGTGGTTTGCCACCTTCCGCCCTTCGTTCGGCCCAAACAGGGCGGAATGTGGCAAATGAGTTCGCCCCGGGCCGTGGGTTTCGTAGGGTGGGCCGAATGCCGGACCAGTTCCCACCCCAGTCCGAACCGCAGGTCCCGCCCGCACAGGCGGCACCGCCAGGGCACGGAGTGGACCCCGCCTTCACCGACCTGCCGCTCGCCGGTCTGGCCGACGCCGCCCTCGCCGCCGCGACCGGCGCCGGTGCCGGTTTCGCCGAGTTCCGGTTCGAACGGTTGCTCAGCTCCACGCTGAGCATCCGGGACACAGCCGTGCAGAGCGCGGCGGACGCGCAGACCACCGGGTTCGCCGTGCGGGTGATCGTCGACGGCGTCTGGGGGTTCGCCGCGTCGGTGGTGCCCACCGCCGAGGAGGCGGCAGCCACCGCCCGGCGCGCGGTGCAGGTGGCCCGGGCGCTCGCCCGGGTGGTGGAAGAACGCGTGGAGCGCGCCGACGAGCCGGTGCACGCGAACCGGCAGTGGGTCAGCGCGTACCGCATCGACCCGTTCGCGGTGGCCGGTCAGGACAAGATCGCGTTGCTGCTGGACCGGTCGGAGCGACTGCTGGCCGCGGACGGCGTCGCGCACACCCAGGTCGGACTGTTCCAGGTGAAGGAGAACAAGTACTACTGCGACACCGCCGGCACGTCGACCATCCAGCAACGGGTGCGGCTGGCACCGAGCCTGACCGCGACCGCGATCGACAGCGACACCGGGGCGTTCGAGACGATGTCGTCGCTGACCCCGCCGGTCGGTCGCGGCTACGAGTACCTGACCGACGGCAGCTGGGACTTCGACGGTGAGATCGCAGCCCTCGGCGAGCAACTCACCGAGAAGATGAAGGCGCCGTCGATCGAACCGGGCCGCTACGACCTGGTCATCGACCCGACGAACCTGTGGCTGACGATCCACGAATCGATCGGCCACGCCACCGAGTACGACCGGGCCATCGGCTATGAGGCCGCCTACGCCGGAACCTCCTTCGCGACGCCGGACCGGCTCGGCTCGCTGCAGTACGGTGCGCCCGGTATGCACGTCACCGGAGATCGGACGGTCGAACACGGGTTGGCCACCATCGGCTACGACGACGACGGCGTCGCCGGACAGTCCTGGGACCTGATCCGCGACGGCATCCTGGTCGGCTACCAGCTGGACCGCACCTTCGCGCACCGTCTTGGCCTGCCGCGGTCGAACGGTTGCGCCTACGCCGACTCGTCGTCGCACATCCCGATTCAGCGGATGGCCAACGTCAGCCTGCAGCCGGATCCGAACGGCGGGTCCACCCAGGATCTGATCGGCGGGGTCGACGACGGCATCTACGTGGTCGGCGACAAGTCGTGGTCGATCGACATGCAGCGGTACAACTTCCAGTTCACCGGGCAGCGGTTCTACCGAATCCGCGGCGGCAGGCTGGCCGGGCAGGTCCGGGACGTCGCCTACCAGGCCACCACGACCGACTTCTGGGGGTCGATGGACGGAATCGGCGGGCCGCGGACCTACCGGCTCGGCGGCGCCTTCAACTGCGGCAAGGGCCAGCCCGGCCAGGTGGCCGCGGTGTCGCACGGCTGCCCGTCCGCCCGGTTCCGGGGCATCAACATCCTCAACGCCACTCGGGAGGCGTCGTGACGAGCGGACTGCTGCCGCCGCAGCAGATCATCGACGCGGCCCTGGCGGCGAACATCGCCGACGGCTGCGTCGTCGTGGTGCACGCCGCCAGCTCGGCGAACATCCGGTGGGCGAACAACACGGTGACCACCAACGGCGTCGCCCGGGACCTGTCCTGGTTCGTGGTCTGCATGGTGGACGGGGCTGCGGGCACCGTGGCCGCGTCCGCGTCGGACGCCGGGTCGACAGCCGACGTGGCCGCCGTTGTTTCCCAGGCGCATGCGGCCGCGGTGGCGGCGTCCGGGCTGGGCCGGGCGCGGGACGCGGCGCCGCTGGTGGAGCCGGACGGTCGGGCGGCCGACGACTTCGACGGCGAGCCGGTCGAGACCTCGTTCGGGGTGTTCGATCCGTTGCTGGGTTCGCTGGCCGACGCGTTCGAAGTGGCACGCGCCGGGGACCGGATCCTGTACGGCTTCGCCGACCACGACGTGACGACCATCTACCTGGGGTCGTCGACCGGGCTGCGCCTGCGATGGGTGCAGCCCACCGGCACGGTGGAGGTCAATGCGAAGTCGGCCGACCTGCGACGGTCCGCGTGGGCCGGGGTATCCACGCCCGACTTCGCGGTCGACCTGACATCGGTGATCGACCCGCTCACCCGGCGGCTGGACTGGGCCGGGCGCACCGTCGACCTGCCGCCCGGGCGCTACCGGACGGTGCTGCCGCCGACCGCGGTGGCCGACTTCATGATCAACCTGGTGTGGAGCGCGGGTGGACGGGCGGCGCACGAGGGCCATTCGGTGTTCACCGCGCCGGGCGGCGGCACGAGGTCTGGGGAGCGGCTCACCGACCGGGCGCTGACCCTGTTCAGCGACCCGAGCGCCGCGGGGCTGGCCGCGACGCCCTTCGTGGTGACCGCTCACTCCGATGACGAGATCTCGGTGTTCGACAACGGCGCGCCGGTCGGCCGCCACGACTTCGTCACCGACGGGCGGATCGGCTCGCTGGTGCACACCCGCGGGTCGGCGACCGAGTTCGGCGAGCCGTTCATTCCCAGCGCCGACAACCTGGTGCTCACCGGCGGCGCCGCCGAGCGCGACATCGACGCGCTGGTCGCCGATCTGGACCGCGGGCTGCTGCTCACCTCGCAGTGGTACATCCGCGAGGTCGACCCGATGACGCTGCTGCTGACCGGCCTGACCCGGGACGGGGTGTTCCTGGTGGAGAAGGGCGAGGTGGTCGGCGCGGTGAACAACTTCCGGTGGAACATGTCGCCGCTGGACGTGCTGCGGCAGGCCGTCGACGTCGGCGCCACCGTGCCCACGCTGTCCCGGGAGTGGAGCGACTGGTTCACCCGCACGGCGATGCCGCCGATCACCGTGGACGGGTTCAACATGTCGTCGGTGTCGCAGGCGACCTGACCCGCCGCGCAGTGGATCGATCGACTTGCCACCTTCCGCCCTTCCTGAGGCCGAAACAGGGCCGAATGTGGCAAATGGATTCGCCGTGTGGACGTGGCCGCTCCCGGCTCAGCGCGGGCCGCCGTCCCGCTGCGCCGCTCGCGACTGCGAGGCGGCCGCGGTCGGCGACAGGTCCGCCAACGTCAGCAGGTGCTTCGGCGCGTGCGGGAACGGGCGGCTGCGGGTGATCGTCAGATCCCGCGCGACGTGCACCAGCTCACCGGAATCCATGAGTCGCCAACCGGTTTCGCCGTCCATCGGCTCGCTGGCGACGACCACCGCCGGCTGGGCGGTCAGGTCCGGGCTGTGCGCGCGGATCCGGGTGGTCGCCAGCCGCAGGGGGGCCGACGTCGCGGACCGGTCCAGGACGTGCAGCTCATGACTGGCCGGATAGCGCAGCGCCCACAGCTCGTCCTGGGTGCCGATGATCAGATTCACCGAGAACACACCGATGGCGTCCGCGATCCATCCGATCGCCGCGACGATCCCGTCGCCGACCGACCCGCCGTTGCGCCGGGTCTCCGCGGTGATCAGCGCGAACATCCGCTCGCTGTCGGTATCGCCGAGCACGAGTCCGGCCGCGCCCAGATCGAACAGACGTTGATCGAGGCGTTCGAGGCCCTCGAGCGTTCCGTTGTGCGCGAAGATCCGGCCGTCCATGGTGAACGGGTGGGTGTTGGTGATCGCGTGCGCCCCCACGCTGGCATACCGCACGTGGGCGATGAAGGTGCGGCTGCGCGCCCTCCGGGCCTCCCGGCTGAACTCGGGATCGGCGTAGGCGGCGATCGGCTGCTTGTCGAGGATCGGCTCGCCCGCTGGATCGAACACCCCGATGCCGGCGCCGTCCGGATTGTGCCGGCTCTGCCCGCGCAGGCTGTCCGGGGCCTCCAGCAACCAGAACGAAGCGGTGACCGGATCCGCGCCGGCGTGCAGTCCGAAGAGTCGGCACATGGACGCAGCCTGTCAGACCTCGGGGTCAACCGCACGCTCCGGGAAATGTCAGCCATACCAGGCTTGTGCTGATGTCAGATCAAATAATGACCGGCCATTTCTCTACGTCAGTACCCAGAATCCACCGATTCTCAACAATGGCCGGAAATCACCCTCAGCAGCCGAGCGGCGACGCTACGGAGCCGACGGTCCGAAGGGCACCATGATCACGGCCGCGCGCATCTGCCCAGGTAGCGGCAGTATCACCCAAGTACTACCGGCACCGCACAAGATCGCACATCCGATGTGAGACTCCACACCGGATATTCCGTATCTTTCTCGATTCTGTGGCGCGACCGACACCCATTCTTACCCTCTCCCGCAACACGCCGTGACTACTGTCGCGGAAATCGACTGGCACAACGGGGTGCCGTTCGCAGCCGTTGGACCGTCCCGGCCGGTCGTCCGGGTCCCGAATTCCCAGGAGATGATGCGAGTGACTGCGGTGATCCGTCCGACCGACGAAGCGAGTGGGGCCGCCGAGATCCCGGCGGTACCGATCTCCGGCATTTCCACCGGCGTCGAGATCGTGGGCGCGCCGGCCGGTACCTCGCCGGGCCTGCTGTCCTGGGTGCTCGAGATCGCCGAGCTGACCCGACCCGATCGGGTGATTTTCGCCGACGGCTCGCAGCAGGAGTGGGACCGGCTGACCGAGCACATGCTCGCCACCGGCACCGTCACCAAGCTCTCCGCCAAGGAGAACTCGTACTACGCCGCCTCCGACCCGACCGACGTCGCCCGGGTCGAGGACCGCACCTACATCTGCTCTGTCGATCCGGCCGACGCGGGGGCCACCAACAACTGGATGGACCCGTCCGCGATGAAGTCGATCATGACCGCGCTCTACGACGGCAGCATGGCGG
>JBIOVW010000188.1:0-4081 GCA_044867945.1 Nakamurella sp.
GTGGGCCCGTACAGCAGGTACTCGGCCACGCACAGATGCGAGTCGAAGATGCGGGAGGCCAATGCCGGCCGGTGCACGCCCAGCCGCAGTTCCTGACGAAGCTTCTCGAACCACTCACCCCGGCTGTGCGCGAGCAGGCCCTGCAAGGTCACGAGGTCGAAGAGCTGCCACTGCGGGGCATGACCCAGTCCCACGCGGCGGCGGGCCTCCGACGCCGCCGACTCGGCGGCCGCCAGATCTCCCTTGATCAATGCGAGATGGCCGCGGGCCAGCAGGATCTCGGCATCGTCCGGCGAACCGGTCAATTCCACGCCGTCGAGCGCGATCTCGGCAGTGGCCAGGTCACCGGCGAAGGTGGCCACCCTGGCCAGCCGCGACCGCAGCCTGCTCACCTCGCCCGGCTCCTGCGCGATGGCGAGCGCCGCCCGAAACGCGGCAGCTGCGTCGGCGTCCCCGGACGCCATCAGCAGATCGGCCCGAAGGGCCAGCAGCCGCACCCGATCCCGACCGATCGCCGCCGGGAGCACCGAATCCACGCTGAGCAGCCCGTCCCGGTAGGCACCCAGCGCGGCCTCGGTCTCGGCCGCACGCAGCATCCACGGCACGGCGGCGGCTGTGTCGCCACCCTGGACGAGGTGGTGCCCGATTCGGGCCGGCGACCGGTTCAGGGCCTGCAACGCGTCCGCCGCGCGGCGGTGCAGCTCGCGTCCGTGCGACGCGGATACCGCGTTCAACAGGGCATCCCGGATGAGCGCGTGCCGGAACGCGTAGCCCAGGTCGGTTCGGTTCAGGATCCGATCGGCCACCGCCCGGTCCAGCACCGGATATCCTTCGTCGTCGGCGAGTCCGGTCATCGCCAGGAACTCGTCCGTGTCGAACGTGGCGCCCAGAATCGCGGCCGCGGCCAACTGAGCGCGGTCCGAGCCGGTCACCGACACCGGTATCCATGAGTCCGGGGGCAGCGGCCGGCCGTCGGCGGCCGCACGGGCCATCTCCACCATCCGGAACGGCAGTCCGCCGGAGGTGATCCAGATCGCCTCGGCGACATCGGGTTCCACGGGGGCGTGCAACCGGATCAGATCGACTGCCTCGTCCCTGCCGAGCGCATCCAGGTCGATGGTGATCGCGGCGCCGCGGCTGAGCAGGCTCTGCCGGACGTGTGCCAGGGCAGGTGGCGGGTCCGGCCGATGGGCCAGAACCAGCAACACCCGCTCGGCCACGGAGCCGCGCGCCAGGTAGTGCAGCAGCCCAAGACTGGATTCGTCCGCGGCGTGGGCGTCGTCGATGACCAGGACCAACCCGGCGCCGCCCGCGGCGAGCCGGACGAGCTCGGCGGTCGCGACGAAGAGCCGCTGATGACCCGTCGCGGTGGAGGGATCACTGCGCCGGCCGGTCAGACCGAGTTCGATCTCCTCGCGGAGCGCGTCGTCCAGCGCGTCGAGCAGCGCCGGATGCCGTCGGCTCAGCTCGGCGAGCGACTCCAGCACCGGTGCGTACGGCCAGGCGCCCGGCACCTGGGCGGCGACCCCGCCACCGACCCGCATCCCCAGGCGTCCGGCCTGGTCCTCGATCCAGGCCAGCAGGGCGGTCTTGCCGACGCCGGGCGGACCCTGCACCAGCAGCACCTGCCCGCGGCCCTGGGCCACGGTGCCGAGCACACCGTCGATCCGGTCGCGGACTGCTCGGCGGCCGACGAACTGCCGCGGCGCCTGGTGCGTGAGCGCGGCACTGATCCGGGCACGCACCTGCTGCGCGGTCCGGCTCGGCGCCACCCCCAGTTCCTGGCGGAGCGCGCGCTCCAACCGCTCGAACTGGCGAAGCGCGCCGTGCGGGTCGCCGTGCCGGGCGAACCCCGCGACGATCTCCAGGTGCGCCCGTTCGTCGGTCGGGTCGGCGGCGACCAGTTCGTCCCACCTGCCGGCCAGCCGCAACACATCCAGGTACATTCCTCGGAGCCGATCCCGGGCGTCCAGCGCCCACGGCTCGTAGCGGTCCTGCGGGAGCAGATCGCCGGTGTACCGGTCGGCCGCAGCGCTCGCCGCCGCCCGATCGCCGTCCGAAATCGCCCGGCGCGCCGCCGATTCGAAGGCGACGGCGTCGACCTCGACGTCGGTGCCGGGCAGCAACGACACGATCTCTCCGGACAGCACCATCGATCCCGCACCGACCGCACGGCGAGCGTAGTGGGCCGCCTTGTGCAGCCGGGGCGCGGCCTCGTCGACGGTCAGATCCGGCCACATCCGATCGATGATCTGTTCCCGATGCAGGCTGCGACCGGGCTCCAGCGCCAGCAGCTTGACCAGCCCGGCCGCCTGGCGCCGACGCCATTCGGCGGCCGGGACCGGGGTGTCGTCCACCGTGACCCCGAACCCGCCGAGCAGGGTCACGCGCGTGGTCATCGTCGGTCGGCCTCCAGGGCCCACAGCATAATCCGGTGATTCACGCGGCGGGTTCGCCGACGAGTTCATCGACCTCGTCCGACATGGCCGAGGCGATGGCCCGCAGCAACGCCCGCAACCTGGGCATCTCCCAGCGATAGCCGGCGATCTCGTCCGCGTTGTGCAACAACGGCAGCGACAGTCGGTCGCGCACGTGCTGATACTCGCGGAGCGCCTGTTCACGGCGTTCGCTGTCCGGAGCGGTGGTCACCAGGGCACGAGCGAGCAGGTCGGCGTCGCGCAGTGCGGAGGTGATGCCGTGTGTGCTGATCGGGTCCAGCCAGTGACCGGCGTCGCCGACCAGCGCCCAGCCGGGGCCGTGCGCCTGCCGCAGATAGCCCGGCGGCAGGCCGTGCAGGTACCGAACCGACTCCGCCCTGGCCGCGTCGCGCAATCGCACGCCCAGGCCGGCCCGCTCGGCCATCGATCGGTAGGCGTGGGTCGGGCCGTTCGCGCGGCGCACGACCGAGCCGACGTCATCGGTCGTGCCGCCGACGAACAGGCAGCACAGCTCACCGCCGGTGGGGATCACGCCGGCGCTGATCCCGGGGCGGTAGATCCACTCGTAACCGTCGTCGGGGAATCCCGACCAGTAGCTGTACAGGTAGGCGGCCCGGTTGCTCCCGGTGACGGTCACCGGTGCTGCGGTCTGCCGGGCGACGACCGAGTCACGGCCGTCGGCGCCGACGACCAACCGGGCCCGCACGACCTCGTCGCGGCCGCCGCGGCGGATCCGCACGCCGTCCACCCGTCCGCCGGCCGACCGGTGCAATCCGGTCACGCTGGTACCGAATTCCATCACCGCACCGGCATTCTCGGCCGCGTCGACGAGCGCGGCGTCGAGCACCGTGCGCCGCGGCGCGTACAACGCGTCGACACCGGCGGTCGGTTTGATGGAGATCTCCACCCGGTCGTCGCAGTAGTCGAAGACCGTGCGCCGGATCGGCGGGGTGCCCGCCGCGGTGATCGCCGGCGACACGCCCCACCGGTCGAGCAACAGCACCCCGGCACGCATCAACGCGTGCGTGGACACGGTGTCGCTGCCGCGCCTGGCCCGGTCCAGGCACAGCACCCGCTGGCCCGCCCGGGCCAGGTGCAGTGCGGTGGCCGCGCCCGCCACCCGGGCACCGACCACCACAACGTCCCAGCCGCGCCTCATTTCACGTCGATGACCACGTCGGTGCCGTTGACGAGCACGTCGTAGACGGCGGAGCGGCGGCGGGACTGCTCGAGCAGCGCCGCCAGTTCCTGCGCCGACCCGTCGCCCTCGATCTCGAACGAGACCCGGATCTGCCGGTAACCGTTGCGCACCTCGCGGGACAGCCCGAGGATGCCGAGCAGGTCGACGTCGCCCTCGACGCTGGACCGCACCCGGTGCAGGGTGATGCCCCGCGCCGCCGCGATGTTCGCCAGACCCGAGGTCAGACACGCCGCGATCGCGTGCAGCAGGAACTCCACCGGGGTGGGACCGTTGTTGTTGCCGACCAGTACCGGCGGGTGGTCCGCGTCATAGGTGAAGGGCACGGTCCGGCTGGTGTCCTCCTGGCCGGCGCCGTAGAAGCCCTGGATGGTGCTGCGGTTGTGCGTGCCGCTGATCCACTCGTTGGTGGCCCGGAACTGGAAGTCGGCGATCTGCGGCTGCG
>JBIOVW010000189.1:0-4420 GCA_044867945.1 Nakamurella sp.
AGACATGTCGGACCGCTCGTTCTGTTCCCGCGGGATGCTCCAGCGACGTGAAATCGATACGCCGCCGGATCGGGTACCCGGGGGCGTCGATCGCGTGCACCGGCGACCGGGTGGTGGACTGGAACGCCGTTCGCCGACCCGTCGGCAAAGCCAGCGCGAGTCGCAGCGGCAGGTACATCAGTTCCTCGGTGCCCAGAACCAGCACCCGGGTCGCGTCCCGGCACTCGTGGTCCAGCACCGTGGCCGCCGCCCGCACCGCCGCGTCGAAGCCGGTTCGGTCGGCGTCGGCCAGGCCGTGCCGGCCGCCGTGCGGCACCGTCGCCGGCCAGGGCAGCGCCACCTCCCGCACGGCCGGGACATCGCCGCCGACCCTCTGCGCGATGCCGTCGGCCGGCGGTGGGACGCCGTCGGCCAGGTCGCGGGCCACCAGGTCCACGGTGCCGTCCGGCACCGTGATCGACCCGTCCACCAGGGCCACCACGTCGATCCGGCAGCCCAGCCGGGCCGCCAGCTCGGCCCGTGTCGCATCCGCGGCGGCCGACCGCACGTCCACCAGCCCGGCCAGGACGTATCGCCCCCGCGGGTGGAGCGCGTGGATCACCTCGATCACGTTCAGCGCGGTCCGGCCGGTGGACAGTTCGTCGTCGACCAGCACCAGCGGCCCGTCGCCGGCCAGTGAGATGGTCGGCCCGGGCCGCAACAGGTGATCGGTGGCGTGCGAGTGCGACTCGACGAAGCCGACGGCGACCGGCACCGGTCCGTCCGGCCGGCGGGTGGAGTGCAGGTACGCGGAGCTGAGCTGGTCGGCGACCAGGTGGCCGAGGCAGGTCGCGGTCTCCGCGAAACCCAGCGTCAGCACGCCGGGGGCCGCCGCCGACCGCGGCAGCGTGTCAAGCAGCCGGCCGGGAACGGTCCCCCGGACGGTCGCCGATGCCGCGTCCATCCAATCGGTCGGGATCGGCGACGCATCGTCGGCGAGGCGCCTGGCCACCAGCGCACCCAGCAAACGGCCCGCGCCGGCCACCGCCCGCGGGTCGACCGGCAGGTGCTTGCCGAGGACGGTCGAGACCAGGAGCTGGGCCCGCCTGGGGTTGCGACGCAGCGCGATACCGGTCAGGTCGGCCATCGTCAGGCCGACAGGTGACGATCGATCGACCACGACGATGCCGTACCGCTCGGCCGCCCACGATCCGCCGGTGACCGCCACGGTCACGACGCCTCCTGCAACGCGGTGAGGATGTCGATGTGCGAGATCCGTTCCGCGGCCGCACCGAACATCCGCGCACGCAGCAGTGTCCGCTCTGCCCAGATCCGATGCGGACGCATCTCGTTCATCTTGTTGCGATACTCGGAGGCCCGGACCCCACCGTCGGCGGACTCGGGCTCGACGATGTCCAGCGCGTCCTGGTACTCCTCGTGCGGCACCACCGCAAGCGCGTGCACCGGCGGGATGTGCGACGGGTGGATCACCGACTTGCCGGTCAGCCCGTTCGCCCGGTCCAGGATCGTCTCGCGCATCAGGCCATCCAGGTCGCGACTCATCAGCGCGCGCCGCAGGTCGTCGGCATCCCGCTCTTCGAACGGCGTCTGCCGCAGCTGCGGCCGCAGGATCCGCTCATGGTTGGCGAAGTACTCCCAGACCGGCCCGGTGATCGCGAATCCGGTGCCGTCGGTGCGTCCCAACTGGTTGATCACCTGGGCGATCAGGTCGGCGGCCACTCCCACGTCGTAGATCGACAGGTCACGGTCACGCCGGATGCCGAACAGGCCGCACAGGTCGGTCGCACCGATCCGCACCGAGAGCACGTGCGAGCGGTACCGGTCCAGCAGCTCCCGGATGGCAACCAGCTCGGCCTCCCGGCTCTCGCGGTACAGCACCTCCGGCGTCTCCAGCACCGGCATCGCGTACACCGGGTGCCCGGACCGGGCGGCTATCTCCACGACTGCCTGCAGGTATTCCTCGCCGGTCTTGCCGGCGAACTTGGGCAGGACGAAGCCGCTGACGATCCGCTGGTCTGACCCGAGCGCCAACCCCAACTCGCGGATGTGGGCCGCGGAGCGGACCCGGACGAACAGCAGGCTGTCGGGCGGATCCTCGCCCAATTCGGCGAGCACCGCACCGGTGGCACCGACCGCGGCATCGACCGCCGGGTCGGCGATCGCGTCCTCGAGGTCGATGACCATCGAGCGGGCTCCCCGCTCGGCTCGCCGACGCACCGTCTGGGCGAGGTCCGCCCTGGTCGCCGGCACGTAGAGGGTCGCGCCGAGGGCGTGCGCGAGCACCTCTCGCTCGCTGTCCCGGTCGAACTGTTCGGGCTGCGCATGGAACAGCTCGCGACGGACCGCCTCGGCCAACTGGTCGAAGTGCCGCACTCGTCCTCCTGTCGGGTCGGCCGGACCAAGACGAGGCGCCGGCCGGGAACTCTGGGTCGGAACGGGGAGTTCGCTCAACGGATGGCCACAGGTGGGCCCTGCCGCTGGATAGGGTTTCCCGGAATGATCGGTCACGACACACCGGACTCACCCGTCCAGCGCAGAGTACTGGCCCTGGCGGTCGTGTCCGTTGCACAGGGAATGAACGAACGATCGAGCCCGGGCCCGATCGAGAATGTGAGGGAAGAACATCATGGGTGTGAGCCTGTCCAAGGGTGGCAACGTCTCGTTGACGAAGGCCGCCCCCGGCCTCAAGGCGGTGGCCGTCGGCCTGGGCTGGGACGTCCGGTCGACCACGGGGGACGACTTCGATCTGGACGCCAGCGCGCTGGGCCTGGATCCGAACCATCGGGTGGTGTCCGACGAGTACTTCGTCTTCTTCAACAACAAGACGTCACCGGACGGTTCGATCGTGCACCAGGGCGACAACCTGACCGGGGAGGGCGAGGGCGACGACGAGGTCATCAACGTGGATCTGTCGGCGGTCCCGTCGACCGTCGACTCGGTCGTGTTCCCGGTGTCCATCTACGACGCCGAGACCCGCGGCCAGTCCTTCGGTCAGGTCCGTAACGCGTTCATCCGGGTGGTCGATCAGTCCAACGGCAACGAGCTCGCCCGCTACGACCTGTCCGAGGATGCGTCGACCGAGACAGCGATGGTGTTCGGTGAGCTGTATCGCAACGGTGCCGAGTGGAAGTTCCGCGCCATCGGTCAGGGCTACGCTTCTGGGTTGGCGGGCATCGCCCGCGACTTCGGAGTCAACATCTGACCGGCACCCCGACGCGGAGTAATGGGCGGTGGTCGGTCACTTCTCCGGAGTGAACTGACCATCGCGCCCACCGCGCCGCTCGTTCCGGGAAAGGCCTCCGGTGCACCTCAAGATCTTCCTGTGGTCGTACATCGTCACCGCGTTGTCGCTGGTGGTGGCGTTTATTTACGGCAGTTGGTCGGCCGTCGTCCTCGCCGCGATTCTGGGCATTCTCGAGGTCTCGCTGTCGTTCGACAATGCCGTCATCAACGCCACCATCCTGGAACGGATGAGTGAGTTCTGGCAGAAGATGTTCCTCACCGTGGGCATTTTGATCGCGGTGTTCGGTATGCGCCTTCTGCTGCCTTTGTTGATCGTCTATTTCGCCGCCGGGCTCCCCCCGGTGGAGGCGTTCCAGCTGGCGATGAACCCGCCGGCGGACGATGCCGCGTACTTCCCCGACGGTTCGCCCAGCTACGAGACGCTGCTGACCGAGGCCCATCCGATCATCGCGGCGTTCGGTGGCATGTTCCTGCTCATGCTGTTCCTGAACTGGCTGTTCGAGGAGAAGGAACACACCTGGTTGACCTGGCTGGAACGGCCACTGGCCAAGGCCGGTCGGCTCGACTCGATGGCCATCCTGGTCGCCTGCCTGCTCCTGCTGGTGACGTCCGAGACGCTGGCCGAGGACGCCGAGACGGTGCTCTTCGCCGGCCTGCTGGGGCTCGTGGTCTACCTGGCGGTGAACGGCCTTGGTGCGTTCTTCGAGAACGCCGAACACATTGGCGAAGGCCCGGCCGAGGGCTCCGAACCCGAGACCGACGTCGATCATCAGCCGCGGCCGGCCGGTCGCAACACCAAACTGGCCAAGGCCACCGGAAAGGCCGGCTTCTTCCTGTTCCTGTACCTGGAGGTGCTGGACGCCTCATTCTCCTTCGACGGCGTCATCGGCGCGTTCGCCATCACTTCCGACCCGATCATCATCGCGCTGGGTCTGGGCCTGATCGGCGCGATGTTCGTCCGGTCGCTGACGGTCTACCTGGTCCGCAAGGGCACCCTGGCGGAGTACGTCTACCTGGAACACGGTGCGCACTGGGCGATCGGCGCCCTGGCGGTCATCCTGTTCATCTCCATCGGGGTGCACATCAGCGAGTTCATCACCGGCCTGCTGGGCGTGGCGTTCATCGGCGCCTCGCTATGGAGCAGCATCCGGCGCAACAACCGACTGCGCGCGCAGGG
>JBIOVW010000190.1:0-2720 GCA_044867945.1 Nakamurella sp.
CAGATTTGCCGAACCCCCTACTGCGGATCCCCGATCCGGCACGCCGACCACGCCCTCGCGGTCAGCAAGGGTGGTGTCACCGACCTGCGCAACGGCAACGGGCGGTGCGCCCGATGCAACCTGGTCAAGGATCTGACCGGCTGGGCCACCCTGGTCCAGGACGGCACGATCACCACGACCACCCCCACCGGGCACCAGCACTTGAGCCGACCACCCCGGCCGGCACGATCCCGGTCCTGGTTCCCCACCATCGAATTCGACATCCAATGGCCCGACACCGGCTGAACCGGCCGGCGTCAGCCGCCGGGCTCCTGCACCAGCGCAATGCGGCACTCACCGCACTACAACGCGTCGGCGCAGGTCGACGGCAGGGTGCCAAACCCGACATCGTGGATAGGACCTACTGGTGTCAATACCCGCGAGTCCGCGGGGGGCGATATCGCTTGCCCCGTTTCGGGTACCGCCTGCGGGCCGGGGTCGGCGGCGGAACCCGCCTTCTCGAGCCGTTCCCGTAGGTCACCGAGCCGGTTGGGACTGTCGAGTCGAACGCCGGCACTGTCGCGGAGGCTTGATGGCGTAGCTGATAGTGAAGCCCGCCGCACAGTGTGCGGAACAAACCGAACACCACGGGTTTCCCATTCCTGTGCCGCCCATAGGACCCGGCGTGGGCACGACGACCCGGTGTGGTCCGTCTGCGATGATGGCACGCGAGCATCGAGACGATCGGCGGGGGGCAGCGCGACATGGTCGTCTTGGCCGGTGGTGTTCGGGTTTCCTACGGTCAGTTCTACGCGATGGATGGCTGGATCGAGCAGCCGCTGCTCGAGGAGGCGTTCCACGGTCAGGCGAACGGGCTGTGCGGCGCGCGGACCGGCCGGAGCCTGTTCTTCATCACCGGCCTGCACACCGGTCGAGTGCCCGTCGACGTGCAGATCCTCGACGCCCGACCAGTTCTCGAATCGGACTGGGAGGAGGCGGTTGAGGCCTCAGTCCAGCTGACCGGGTCCGAACTGGTCGTCCTCGGCTGGGCCGGGGAGAGCGACCACACCATTTCCGTGCCGGGCACCGGCCCGTATCGGGTGCGGTACTGCGCCAGCGGGATGGACGCCGGCCGTGATCAGGACACCAGGATGGACGACGAGCCCGCGTCGGACCGCTACCGGATCCAGTGCTGGCCGGCGCCGATGAGCCCGGACGCGATCCTCCGCCAGACCAGCCGGATCGCCGCGTACTGGCACACCTCCGTCCGGGACATCCCTCCCCCGTCGAACCGCGACACACTCGGCACATTCATGCCGGCGCCCGAGATCACCACACTCCCGTAGCCGGTGCAGGCCGAGATGTTCGTCGACACATCGAGGCGTTCAAGCAGCAGCTCGACAACGACTGATACCGCAGGGTCGACGTCCCGGTCGCCGTCATCGTCCTGACCCAAGCAGGACGGTCGGTCCGGCCACTGGAGGTCCGGGACTCAATCGCATAGCGTTGCACCCTTTCAGCTACTCGATCCGGCTCAGGGATCGCGGCCCGCGCATGGGATCGGACACCTCGGTGATGCTGTTTGACCACGCCGACCACCGGGCATTCTGGGTGCATGGCCCGTTACAAGGTCAATCCCGAGGCCGTCGCCCGCGCCCGGGCGCTGATCGACGCCCGGCAGTACGTGCTGGACAGTGACTGGGGAGAGGCGCAACCGAAGGCAGACGCCGAGAACACATTCCTCGAACGGCACTCCTGGGACGAGTACGCCGCCTGGCACCTTGGCCTCACCGAGGGAGCGACGGACCACACCAAGGCCCGCTACGCCTTTGTCTACGGCGACCTGCGCAGGGTCCATCGCACCGGGCTGATCGCCTGCGTGTACCGAGCGGCCGAGTGGCGGCACAAGCAGGTCGAGCTGGCTGCGCACGAGCTGCTGCAGTATCTGGACGAGCGGAGCGGCTGACCCACCCAACGGCCAGCGAAGCCGCGCGCGCTGCAGATGAGGGACTTTCGACCGTACCGCGCGTGGGCGGCGGTCCCTAGCCTGGGAATTGGATGCCGTCCGCCGATGCGAGGAAAGGCCAGTGCCATGCGCGCCAGGGACATCATGACCAGATCGGTCCTGTCCGTTCTCCCCTCGGTTCCGGTGGGCAAGGCGGCGGCGATGCTGGCCAAGCGCGGTTTCACCGCGCTTCCGGTGGTCAACGAGGCCGGTGAGCTGATCGGCATCGTCACCGAGGCCGACCTGATCGGCAACCGGTTCCCGGTCGGTGAGCCGGCCGTCGAGGCCGCCGCCGCGAACGGGCCGGCCACCACGGTCGGCGAGGTGATGAGCAGCCCGGTGGTGGGCGTCAGCCACGACACGGATGTGTCGGTGGTCGCCCGGGAGATGCTGACCGGCAAGCGGCGCAGCCTGCCGATCGTGGACGGCACCGTGCTGGTCGGGGTGATCACCCGACGCGACATCGTCCGCGTCCTGGCCCGCACCGACGAGGAGATCGGCGCCGACGTCCGTGGCAAGCTCGGAGTCATCGGCGGTCTGAGCCGCTGGTCGGTGCAGGTCGGCAACGGCGACGTGGTGCTGTCCGACCGGTACCACGAGGCATCCGACCGGGCCATCGCCCAGGCCCTGGTCGAATCGGTCCCCGGCGTCATCTCGGTGACGATCCTGACCCCGGCCGGTATGCGGGCCTGACCCAACGTCGAACTGGCGCCACGCGGCCGCCCGGGTTCAGTCC
>JBIOVW010000191.1:0-3190 GCA_044867945.1 Nakamurella sp.
CGGCCGGCGAACCGGGCCCGGTCCCGACCCAGCACGTCCGGCAGCGGACCGGCCAACCAGGGCGCCGCCTGCGCCTCGCCGGCCGCGGGCAGCCCGGCCGCGCCGAGCGGGTTCGGCCGGCCCCAGGTGCCGGAGGCGTCGATGACCGCGGCCGCCGCAATGTCGACCACTCCGTCCGCAGTCACCGCGCGGACCAGATACGGCCGCCCGTCCCGACCCAGGGTGCGGGTCTTGTCCACGCCCTGCCGGGTGACCGCGGCCACCCGGGTACCGGTACGGATCCGGCCGGCCAACTCCGGCGTGGCCGCCAATGGCACCAGATACTCCTCCACCAGCTCCCGCCCGGTCGGCAATAACTCCGGATCCGGCTCCCGCCAGGCGGTCCGGCGCAGCAGCCGCCGCGACGCGGCGTCGACGGTGTAGGCCCACGGGGAGAACAACGACACATGACCCCACTCCGAGACCGCCGACCCGACCCGATCACCGGCCTCCAACACCAGCGGTTCCAGCCCGCGCTCCAACAGGTTCGCGGCAGCCGCCAATCCGACCGGACCACCGCCGATCACCACCACCGGCAAACCCGCCGACTCGACCGCCGATCCCACCGCCGTGCCCCCCAACGAGGAACCCGCCGCCACCCGCTGCCCTGCATCCATCGGAACCATCCCTTCAACACATCGACGCTCATCGATACGTAGATGGTCGTCGATACATTGATGATTGTCAATGCGTCGGGAGGGGGCGTCCCCGACGATCGGGCGCGGAGCGCCGGAACCGGACACGCCGCCCGGCCCGGGCGGGGATCCTCGGCGCGGGACACTGGGGACAGCCGACCCGAACGGAGATCCGGCCATGAACCGCAGCGACATCCACGCCGAACTACGACGCGCCCAGGCCGACTTCCACGACCTCGTGGCCCGGGCCAGCGCGCAGGACCTGCGCCGGCGCTCCGACGGCACCCGCTGGACCAACCGACAGCTGCTGTGGCACATGGTGTTCGGGTATCTCATCGTGCGCACGCTGCTGCCGTTGGTGCATGCGTTGGGGCACCTGGGCCGCAGCCGGCGGTTCGCCGCCGTACTCGACGCCGCCCACCGGCCGTTCCACTGGATCAACTACGCCGGCTCCGCCGGCGGCGGGCTGCTGCTCACCCCACACCGCATGGCCGCGATCCTGGACGCCACCGTCGACGCCCTCTGCCGCAAGCTGGGGAAGGAAACACCCGCAGCCCTCGAGCTGACCATGCACTTCCCAACCCGATGGGACCCCTACTTCCAACCCACGATGAGCGTGCTGGACGTCTACCACTACGGCACCCAGCACTACGACCACCACCGTCGCCAACTCACCCTCTGATCGCGACGTTGTTGCGCGCCAGGAGGACTCACGCCACTCGCGGCCCACCGACAGCGGAGCCAGCGCGTGCCGTTCCCGCGTGGCCGCGCAAGCCGCAGATTCAGCAGCTCAGTGCAGGACGCTCACCATCCCCCTCGAGTGTCCCCATCCGACGGCCGCAGCGGCAGCGTCGGCGCGACGGCCAGCCAACCATCGCCTCGGCAGGTAGTCCGGATGAGACCATGGTGCGATGGCCGACGACCTGGCGCTCACGCCACGGACCCGGCAGCTCCTGCTGATCGCGGCCGAGTCGCTGTTCGACGAGGGCCGCGAAGACCTCGACCAGGACGATCCGAATCCCTGGGGGTTGTTCGAACTCTACCCACGCCTGGTCGCCACCGAGATACAGGACTGGCGGCGCCAGGCGTTGCGGTCCTACGACCAGCTTGCGGCCGACATCCGCGAGCTCGGCACACCGACACCGCGGTGCACCGCCGATGAGGTGGCGCTCTGGCTGATGCTCGACCGCGCATCAGCTATCGAAGTGGACAGGGACGCGTGGCCCACCCTGTGGTCCACGGTCATCCGGCAACCGGCCAGTCGTGACGACTTCGACTGGCCATCGCTACGCGAGGACCTGTTCGAGGACACCGACTTCCTGATGCTCTACGCACCCGAACTGGATGGTGTGGACGACCCGGACGACGAGGTCAACCAATCGCTGGGAATCGGCGAACATCTGCGCCCGCGGGACTGGTTCACCCCCTTCGGCGGTGCAAGTCCTCGACCGCCCGACCCGGGCTGACGAACCGTTCCAGCGGACCACCAACCGCGCTCCGTCGTAGGCTGCTGATCATGACGGCGCGCGAGTGGGACCTCACCGTGCCTGACGACGACGTCGAACTGCTGGCCGAGCTTCGGCGTCGAGGCGTCCACCCGGGTACCCGGCTGCACGTCATTGTGTCCGAGCAGGACCGTGGCATCGACGGTTCGCCAGTCGAGCAACCGGAGTTCTTCGGTAGCTTCTCCGGTGCGTCCGACTTGGCCGAGCGCACGGGGTAGTTTCTGCAGGCCGACGATCCCACGCATACTGTTGAACTCGACAACGGTACTGAACCGATTGGGTTTCCCGGTACGGCACGTTTCGCGGAACGGGAACCGCTCCGCCCGTGGGACATGGCTCAGCTCAACGAAGCGGGAGATAGACGACGCGGTCGGCCCATTCGTCAGCCTCCGTCGCTCCGGCGATCACCGACAGATCGCTGATCGCGACCGCCATCGACACCCCTGGAGGAAGGACGAGCACCCCAGGCATGACAAGTCCCGTCGCGACCCGTTCGTGGGCGAAGTTCGGGATGGTCTTGATGTCTCTGCTGATTCAGCACTCGACCTTCGTCAGCCGCCCACTGGAGGACGGTCGGATCATCCAAGGTCCGAAGGCCGACATCCTGAACACGCACGATGTCGATCCCATCGATTCGCCGCTTCAGCCCCAGGATGAGGTCCTGATCGATGTTCTCGTCAGCGAGGAAGCGCGGAGTCACGACTCAAGACGGGCGAGGATCCTGGCGCGCAGACCCTCTGGCGGATCGTTCGCCTCGATCCCGAATTGAATCTCGGCCCCTTCGCGTTCCTGCTCCGCCAGGTACAACTCCACCTCGGCGCGATGGCGCAGGTAGTAGGCGAAGATCGCATACACGTCGGCCAGGGCCACGGTCTGGTAGGCGTCATGAATCGACTCGGGAGTCTTCCCTCGCTTGAAGTCGGCCACCAGGACATCGAGGGAGATGCGTGTGCCGGGCACCATCAACCGGCCGGCCAGGTCTCGGACCAATGGAACCGGCTCTGGCGCGAT
>JBIOVW010000192.1:0-13442 GCA_044867945.1 Nakamurella sp.
ATCACCGCCACCGGGCTGGTGCGGGGGAGCGATCAACGGATCGAGGCGCTAAACCCGACGCTCAACGCGGTCATCACCCCGACCTACGAGGCGGCGTTGGCCGCCGCGGCGGCGGTGTCACCACACACGCCGCTGGCCGGGGTGCCGTTCCTCGTCAAGGACCTGGTCGTGGAGATCGCCGGGGTCCCGTTCCACGAGGGGTCCCGGTTTCTGCGCGATCATGTCTCGACCTACGACAGCGAGATCGTGCGGCGCTGGCGCCGGGCCGGCCTCGTGATCCTGGGCAAGACGAACTGCCCGGAGTTCGGCATGGTCCCGACGGCCGAGCCGCTGCTCGCCGGACCGACCCGCAACCCGTGGGACGTCACCCGGGCTTCCCGCGGCTCGTCTGGCGGGTCCGCGGCCGCGTCGCGTCGGGCATGGAGCCGATCGCGCACGGCAGCGACGCCGGCGGGTCGCTGCGCTACCCGGCGTCGGCGTGCGGACTCTTCGGGCTGAGGCCGACTCGGGCGCGCAATCCGCTCGGCCCGGAATACGGGGACGCCATCGCGGGGTGGGCCTGCGAGCACGCACTGACCCGAACGGTGCGGGACAGCGCGGCGCTGTTGGACGCCACATCGGGTCCCGACGTCGGCGACCCATACCCGGCCCCGACCCCGGCCCGACCGTTCGCCGCTGAGTTTGGCGCCGACCCCGGCCGGCTGCGCATCGCCTACACCGCCCGGACCCCGGAAGGTGTTGCCGCGCAACCGGACTGCGTTGCCGCCCGGGACGACACGGTCGCCCTGCTCGCCGACCTCGGGCACGAGCTGGTGGAGGCCGACCTGCCGGGCCTGACGCCGCAGGTCGGCCACGCGATCGGGACGGTCTTCATGGCCACGACCGACTGGATCGTCCGGTACTGGGTGGACCGGACTAGCCACGAGCCGGCGGCGCACGAGCTGGAGCCGCTCACCCGCGCCTACCTGGAGCGGGGCCGGGCCGTCTCCGCCGGACGGTACCTGCAGGCCGTCGAGACCTGCCAGCGCTTCGGCCGGACGGTGGCGCGGTTCCTGACCGGTGTCGATGCGTGGCTGACTCCGACGATGTCGACCCCACCGTTGACGATCGGTGAGATCACTTCCACCGACGACGATCCCTGGCGGGCCGCCCGGAACGGCGGGACTACCGTCGACTACGCCGGCGTCGTCGCGAACATCACCGGCAACCCGGCGATGTCGGTGCCGCTGTTCCGGAACGCCGACGGCATGCCGATCGGTGTGTACTTCCTGGGCCGGTTCGGCGACGAGGCGACGCTGTTCCAGTTGGCGGGTCAGCTCGAGGCCGCGCGGCAGTGGGCCGACCGGTGGCCGGCGGTGTCGGCGGTGGGCGCGGTGGGCGGGCCTGCCCGGGTGACCGGGCATGTATCGGCTCCTGGACACCCACGCTAGCCCGTCGACGTCGGTGGTCTCGTCCAGCTGCTGCGCGACTCGCGCCGCTTGACGTATTGATCGGCTTCGGTCTCGGCCGGATGTCGGCCGAACATCCGTAGTCCGTCATGGTCGAGGCGCACCAGGCGCAGCTCTCCACAGCCCCGATCTACTTGGCCATGCTGACCGGCGAAATCGTTGGCTCCCGCAGCGAGCCGTCGTTCGCCCGGGCTAGCGCTTCCTTGGCGTCGCCGGGCCGGGCGTCAGACTCGGTTCATGTGGGATCTCGGTGGTCGACGTCCCATCCTTGCCCTCTGAGTTTGAGGATCAATCCCGGCAAGTGACCGGCGCCCACGATCCAGAGCTGTACATCGCCCTTCTTGATGCGTTGCCGCTTCGTGTTGTCGGGCTTCTGCTTCTCCTGCCTCATCTTGACTTCGTCCATTTGCCGCTCACTCGTATCCTCCCGGATGAGTGCGTGCATCCACTGCCGGCTGCGCTCCTCGGTATTGGCGTTGTCGAGTCCTTCCAGCTGCTCCCTCGCGGTGTCGGTGAAGATGGCCCGCTGATCACCGGCGGCGACATCCTTCAATTCCTGTTCGACCACTGACGCGACTGCGGTGTCCTTTCTGGTCCGCACACCCTGGGACTCATTCACCAGCGTGGCGATCGTCCGGCCGTCGGGTTCGTCGAGCAGGCCGACCACGGCATCCGGATGGCGACTTCGGGCGAGCGCCAGGTAGGCGTCGTCCAACTGCAGACGTTGAACGTTCCCGGCGTACTCGGGAACAGTGCGGTACTTGAAGCCCACCACTCTTTGCGCCTTCTGCAGTTTGCTGACAACCGGTTCGAACCTGTCCACCTCCACGTCGAGGCGTTTGATCTCCAGGTCTATCTCCTCAATTCTTTGAAGGGCCTCCGGATCGCTGGCAAGTCGTTCGCGCTCGTTCCTGAGATCGATGAGCTTTCCCTTGGCGTTCTGGTAGCTCGTCTCGTGCGGAGCCAGCTCCTTGTTGAGAGGATCGAGTGCGGCGCGGGCCTGAGCGGCGAATTGAAGGTCGCCCAGCAGAGCATCGCCACCGGGTATTGACACGGTGCTCGCGGGCGTGGTTTCCGTATAGATGTGGGTGAACGGGGTCGTCGTCAGGTGATTGACCACCTTTTCCCAGGCCGCGACCTGACACAGGTTGAGGCCGTGATGGGTACCGATCACGTGGACCGTCGCCCCCGACGCCTTGTCTCGGGCAACCCACATGTTGGCGCCGGACCGCGGCGCGGTTTCCGCGAGTTTGCGGACTGCCTCGCCACTCGTCTTGAGATCCTCCAGTCTCTTGCGGCGCAGGACGAAGGGCCGCACGGGATGCGGCAGCAGTGGCCCGCTGCCCCCGGCTATCAGGCCGGGTATCGGGTGGGGCGACCGGGTGGCCACCGGCGGGGCCGAGTGGTCGCCGGGCCTGGACGGTTTGTCGGTCTGCCCGGCCTTCCCTGCATGCTTGCGGGGTGTGCCCCACGTCGTCATGGGGAGGATCATCCTCCTCACGCGACGATCTCGGTTGTGTTCGAGGCAGACTCCGGATTCATGGTGCCCAGCAGCCGGCCCGACCTCGGTCCGCTCGACGGTCTGCCGGGACCCGGCCGGGGGCACGTCGGCGTCGTTGACCGAGTAGGCGACCGCTCAGCCCGAGTCGACGTCCACCGCCAGCGACTCCGCCGGGTGCAGGAACAGCAGCACCGCCCTCGTCGCCGCCCCGGTGGCGGCCTCGACCGCCCGCCGGTACGCCCGGACCTGCGGCCGGTAGAACTCGACCCGGGCGGGCAGGGCGGCGGCGGGCACGGCGTCGGTCTTGTAGTCGACGATGACGACGCGGCCGTGCTCGTCGCGGTACATCAGGTCGACGATGCCCTCGAGCACGGTGCCGTCCTCCCGCTCGGTGCCGACGAACGACTCCCGCAGGGGCGAACGGTCGGCGGCCTCCCGGACGATGGCCGCGGCCAGTGCGGACCGCACGAGATCGGCGATCACGGAGCCGAAGTCGGTGACGCCCTCGGCGAAGCACTGCGCCGCGACGGCCTGGTCAAGGCCGTCGCCGGTGGTCAGGTCGATCGTCTGCAGGACGGCGTGCACGGCCCGGCCGACGGCGGAGCCGTAGCGGCCCTTGGTCCACGGCGGCAGTTCGACGTCCCGCGGACCCTTGGCGGCGCCCGGTTCGGCCGGCCCGGCGACCTCGGCCTCGGCCTCGCCGGCCACGGCCTCCGCGGCGGGAACGCCGGGGAGCACCACCTCGGGCTCGCTGCCCTCCAACCCGGACGCGCTCACCGTGGGCCGGCGCCGGGTCGCGGCCTGCGCTGCGGCCAGCCACGCCTGCCAGGCGTCCCGGTCCGGCGGCGGATCGACCGTCGCGCGCGCCGCCGCAGCCGGGGCGAAAGACGCTTCACCATCGAAATTGTCGACGCCGTCGGCCGCACCCGCGGCCGCCAGGACGACGGCGTTCGTCTCGGCCCGGCCGGCCTTGCGGTGCAGTGAGATGACCAGGTGATCCCGCGCCCGGGTGGTCGCGACGTACAGCAGCCGGATCCGCTCGCTCGCGTCCATCTGCTCGTCGACCGGCAGCGCGGCCTCGAAGTCGTTGGTTTGCACGTCCTTGGTCAGCCGTACCGCGTACCCGCCGGCGGGCGGCCAGATCACCCGCACACCGGTTGTCTTGCGCGGCTGCGACGTCATGCCGGACAGCACGACCATGCCGAACTCCAGGCCCTTCGCCGCGTGCACGGTCATGATCCGCACGGCGTCGACGTCGGTCTCCGGCAGCACCGCCTCGGCGACCCGGGCGGTCTCGTCGGCCTGCCGGGCCGCCCAGGCCAGGTAGCCGCGCAGCCCGCCGTGCTCGGATTCCGACCATGCCCGGGCCTGGTCGACCACGAACCGCAGGCGGCGCCAGGCGTCCCGGGCCCGCGGCCCGGTGGCCGCCACCTCGAGCATCCGGCGCTCCTCGATCACCGTCGCCAGCACCTCGCTTGGAGTGAGCCACCGGGACCGCGCGAGCATCCCGCGCAGGTAGGCGACCGCCCGGCCCACCGGATGCTCGGCCCGCTCGGGCGGCACCGGGGCCAGGATGTTGAACGACCCGCCGCCTGAACGCCACGTCCACAGGTCGTCGTCGCCGCACCCGAACAGCGGCGACCGCAGCGCGGTCACGCAGGCGAACCGGTCGCCGGGATCGGCGATCACCCGCAGGGCGGCCATCAGGTCGCGGATCTCGTCCGCCTGGTACACCAACGAGCTGGATTCGGCCCGGTAGGCGATACCCGCTTTGTCCAGGGCGGTCTGCAGGAACGGCAGCGAGGTACGGGCCGGCAGCAGGATCGCGATGTCGTCCGGCCGGATGGGCCGCCACTGCCCGCTGCGCTGGTCCAGCACCGTCCAGCCATCGCCCAGGGCGCGACCCACGATCGCGGTGACGTCGGCCGCCTCGGCCGTCCGCAGCGCGTCGGCGTCGCCCCCGGCATGCGGGTCGGCGCCCAGCACGGTGACGGCCGGCCCGTCGCCGATCTCGGTGCGGTACGCGATCAGCGGCTGGTAGGCCGGCTGCATCCCCGGCTCCGCCCGCATGAGCTGCGCGAACACCCGATTGATCCAGGCCACGATCGGCGCGATGGTGCGGAAGTTGGTGACCAGGGCGGTCGATCCACCGACCCTGGCCTGCGCGGCCAGGTAGGTGCGGATGTCGGCCCGCCGGAACCGGTAGATCGACTGCTTCGGGTCGCCGACCACGAACAGCGAACCCGCCGGGATTTCGATGTCCCGCCAGTCGGCGGCGTCGCTGTCCGTGCCGGCGACCAGCCGCAGGGCCAGTTCGATCTGGATGGGATCGGTGTCCTGGAACTCGTCCAGCAGCAGCCGGGGGAACCGGGCGCGCAGCGACCCGCGCACCGCGGGGTCGGTCCGCAGCAGCCGGCGGGCCAGCACCAGCAGGTCGTGGAACTCCAACCGACCCTCCGCCGCCCGCCGTTCCGCGGACTCGACTACACGCTGGGCGATCCACCGGGCCGGGGGCCGGATGGCCGCGTCCATCAGCAGGGCGTGCGCCTGCCCGATCCGCTTCACGAGGTCCTTGCAGTCGCTGGTCAGCTCCTTCAGGTCGGTCCAGTTCGCGGTCCTGCCCCATTGGGCCTTGAGGTGGCGGCCGTCGCGGATCAACGCGAACCGCTCGGCGTCGTCGGTCGCGCCGCGCAGCGCGGCTCCCCAGTCACCGAATGCGGTCAGGTACGGCAGGAACCTGTCGGCGGGGTCCCGGCACTCGGCGGCGCGCAGGGCGAGCAACGTCGCCTCGTCGGCGAGCGCGGCGAGGTCGGGCGCGGGCACCGCGGTGGTGTCGGCGACGACGCGGTCCTCCACCAGATCCCAGTCCGAGCCGAACGCCCGCATCAGCGACCGCAGGTCGCGCAGCGTGACGCCGGCGTCCAACGCCCGCAGTACCGCCGGGGCCAGCTCGGCGTCGTCCAGCAGTTCGCGCTGCAGAACCGACCAGCGTTCGTCGAACGCGACCGAGGAGCCGACCTCGTCGAGCACCTCGATCAGCGGCGGCAGGCTGACCTCGATCGGATGCATCGACAGGATCCGCTGCGCGAACGAGTGCAGGGTGCCGATCGCGGCCGAGTCCAGGTCGTCCAGCGCCCGCTCGGCCCGGTCGGTGAGGTCGGGCGTTCTCGACCGCAAGGCCTCCTCGAATGTGGCGCAGTCGGTCCCGCAGCTCCGCGCCGGCCTTCTCGGTGAACGTGACGGCGGCGATGTCCGACATCGGGACACCGTCCCGCAGCACCAGCGTGCGGACCCGGTCCACCAGCGACTTCGTCTTCCCGGATCCGGCCCCGGCCTCCACGAAAAGAGTGGCTGCGGTCTCGCTCTCGATCCGCTCGCGGGCGGCCAGGTCGGCCGGCAGGGGGTCGCGGGTCACGACGCCGCCGGCGGTTCGACGAGCGCGACGTACCGGGCCAGCAGCGGGTCGGCGCGCTGGCGTTCCCACCGGTCCCGCACCGTCCGGTGGCCGAGGCCGTCCGGGTTGCAGTAGGGGCACTTCACCCAGCCGCCGTAGTCGGGGGCCTCCGGGGCCCGGGCCGGGAACAGCCCGGTGGCGATCCCGTGCACCAGGTCGTCCAGGGCGGCGAGGTAGCGCGCCTGCACGTCGGCGTCCAGTTGGACGGCGATCCGCGCAGGTCCGCCGCTGCGGCGGCCCTTGCGGACGAACCAGTACTGGGCCAGCACCGGATGATCGCCCAGTTGGTCGCGGGCGGCGAACGCGTACAGCGGCAGCTGCAGTTTCGTGCCGGCGGCGATCGGGTCGTTGTTGAGCGCGGCGAAGCGTCCCGGGCTGCCGGTCTTCAGGTCGGTGACCAGCAGCGAGCCGTCGCGGGCCTGGTCGACCTTGTCCGCGCTGCCGCGCAACCGGATGGTCCGGCCGGACGGCAGGCGCAGCGTGACCGGCGGCCGGTCACCGAAGCCGAACGACAGTTCGCTGGCCACCACCCGGGCGTCCAGACCGGCCCGCCACTGGTTGTCGTCGTCCAGCATGTGACCCAGGTCGGTCAGGATGCGGCTGCGCTCGGCCGTCCAGAGCAGCCGATGCCCGGTCACCCCACGGGTTTCGAACTCCGTCGCCTTGGCGGCCCCGATCGCGGCGACCCGGTCGCGTTGCGCCGCCGTCCACGGCTGCCCGTAGCCGGGCAGCCGGTCCTGTTCGTGCCGGACGAACTCGTCCATCGCCTCGTGCATCAGGCTGCCGATGTCCAGGGCGGAGATGACGATGATCTCCTCCGGATGCTCCAGGGGCTCGACCCGCAGCAGCCGCTGCACGAAGTAGGTGTGCGGGCACGACGCGTACGACTCGAGCCGGGTCGCGGACAGCAGGACTCCCTCGGCGCCGGGGTCGGGCAGTCCGGTGGTCGCGCCGAGGTTGCCGTCGTAACGGGTGAACGCGTCGCCGGCGCGGGCGGCCAGCAGGTCGACGGCGGCGGCGGTCACCGGATCGAGGTCGCCTCCGGTGGCCACGGCCCGGACCCACCACTCCTGGCCGGTCGCGGGCCGGGGTGATCGGCCCAGGGTGGCCGCAAAGGACGGGGCGCCGTCGATCATCGGGCACGACACGTCGGCCCACCGGGTGGCGGCCAGCCTGCTGTCACCGGTGAGCTCCCGGAGGGTGGGCAGCAGCCATCGGCTGGGCAGCCGCAGGGTGTTGCGGCGCAGATCGCCGCGGGCGAAGGACGCGACCACCTGCTCGGCGGACATCAAGGCGGCCAACAGATCCCGGTGCTGACCGTCCAGCCGGTCCCGGCTCCCCGGCAACCCGGGCACGTGGTCGCGGATCCGGTCGGGCAGCAGCGCCTCGACATGCGACGCCCCCGGATAGGTGTCCTCGGACAGGCCGAGCACGAACACGGTGTCGGCGGCCAGCCCGGTCGCCGACGAGATCGGTCCGACGAACACCCCCTCGCCGAACCGGCCGACCCGGGGCCGTGCGGAGCGCAGTTCCTCGGTCAGGGATTCGACGAGAAGCGGTAGGTCGGCGTGGGTCTCGAGGGTGGCCAGGGCGCCCAGGCCCGGCAGCGCCTGCTCGATCACGGCGGCCGCGTACCGCTCCCCGGGCGGTAGGTGAGCGAGATCGGCCGGTCCGCCGTACAGCTCGTGGAACGCATCGGTCGCCCACCGGGCCAGCGCCGGCCAGGAGGTGAGCGCGGCGCCGTCGGCCAGGCGCCGGCCGAGCGCGGCGGCGAACGCGGACAGGGCCAGCGCATCGTCGGCGTCCCGCAACCGGGCGGCCGACCCGCCGTGCTCGCCGGGATCCTCGGCGGCGGCCCGCTGCTCGTCGGCGAAGCGGCGCAACCGCCGGTCCCAGTCCGGACCACCGACCACGGCGGCCAACCGGGAGATCCGCTCCCAGCGGGCGATCGGGATCCGGCGACCGGTCGCCGGATCCTGGGTCGGCGCCTCGGACAGCGCCCGGAACGTCTCGGCCCGGGGGAGATCCGGGCCCAGCGCGAGGACGCCGAGCAGGCCGCGGCTCAGGGCCCGCTCGTCGACGGCGGCGACGCCCGGACCGTTGACCTGCACGCCGGCCGCGGCGAGCTGCTCGTGCAGCAGCCGCGCGTAGGGCCGGGCCCGCGCGTACAGGACGGCGATGCGGTGGGCGGGGGTGTCCGCGAGCGCGTCGAGCACGTCGTGGACGACGCCGCGCACCTCGTCGTCGGAATCGGAGTGGTGTCGGACCCGTTGCGCAGTCGGCGGTTTCGGACCGTCCGGCAGGGATTGGCCGGTGACGGCGGCGACGGATGCGCGCACCGCGGCGTCCGCCCGTCGCACCCCGGTGAGTCCGACGATGACGGTGCCGTCGACCGCCTTGGCGATCGCGCGGGCGAAGACCACCTCGGACGGGGTGAGTCGCTGCGGCAGGTACAGCACCACCGCGCCGGCGACCGCATCCGGACGGGCCACCACCGCCGCCGCGGCGGCCGTGAGCAGATCCACCGTGTCGTAGGAGGTGGCGCCGACCCGGTCGGTGACCCGCCGGTGCAGGGCGACCAGTTCCCGCTGCAGCCGGCCGCCGGACTCCACGGTCCGCCGCTCGTCGGCGGTGAGTTCCCGCAGTTCCCGGTGGGCGGCGGCCAGGGCCCGGATCGTCGCCGGGTGGTCCCGGACGGCGGCGAACGGTCCGGCTCCGTAGTCGAGTTCGGCGCGCCAGGCGGCGGCGACCGCGGCTCGGGTCGCCGGTGTGCGCGGACCCATCAGCGGCGCGGCGAGCTGCTCGGCCAGCCGGCCGAGCGTGCTGACGTGGACCCCGGCGATCCCCGGCCTCTCGGACCGGACCCCCGACGCCAGCGCGCGCCGGGCCACGATCCCGGCGATGTTGTTCGGCACCAGCACGGTCGCCGGGGCGAGCGGATCGTCGCGCTTGATCTTCGCCAGCACATCGCGCAGGGCGGCGATCGCCGGCGCACCGTACGCGGTGGGCACCACCCGAACGGCCTTCGTCCCCCCGCCGGGCACAGCGGAATCCGGCCTCGGCATGGGGCGGATAGTACCGGCGACGCCGGCTGCGGACCCGCCGTACGAACTACGCGCAAACATGCGCTATCGTTAGAGCAGTGCTGATTGAAGGAGACGCTGCGTGACCCTCATCCCGCCGTTGCACGTCGGCCGCGGCACCCGCCGCGGTCCGTTGATGATCTTCCCCGTCTGGCACGAGGCCCCCGCCGGCCGGGCGGTGCGGCTGGCCGACGAACGGTCGGTCACCGTGCGTGAGCTGTCCGAACCGCAGGTCCCGTACCTTCAGGTGACGGCGACCGGCACCGGTCCCGTCCTTCTCCTGGTGCCCGTCGCCGCGCCGGGCGGCGGTGCCGGGCGGGCGCTCCGGGCCGACCATGGGCCGTTGCGGCTCCGCGGCATCGGCGATGGTGCCCGGCTCATCCACGCATCCGTCATCGATCAGCAGGAGGCAGCGGCATGACCAGGACACCCGGCTGGCCCGACCGAGCCGCGGGGGTGCTCCTCGCGTCCGCCGCCGGGGACGCCCTCGGCGCCGGCTACGAGTTCACCCACCCCGCACCCGGTTCGACCATCGGCATGGTCGGTGGGGGTGCGTTCGACTGGGCGCCGGGGGAGTGGACCGACGACACCGCCATGACCCTGGCCGTCGCCCGGGTCACCGCCACAGGCGCCGACCTGAACACCACCGTAGGCCTGGATGCGGTCGCCGCGGGCTTCGCCGAGTGGTACGCCTCCGGCCCCAAGGACATCGGCAACCAGACCCGCCGGGTGCTGTCCGCCCGGGACACCACGGCGGCCGGCATGTCCGAGACCGCCCGGCGGATCGGGGGTCTCAAGGGCGGCAACGGATCCCTGATGCGGACCGCGGCGATCGGCCTGACCCATCTGGACGACGCCGAGGCCTGCGCCGCGGCCGCCGCCCGGGTCGGCGCGCTCACCCACGACGACCGGCGGGCCATGCAGGCCTGCCAGCTCTGGTCCCACGCGATCCGGCACGCCGTGCTGCACGGCACCTTCGACGGGGTCCGCGGCTACCTGGACCGGGTCGGCGCCGACGCGGCAGGGTATTGGGGTCCGCGGCTGGACGAGGCGGAAACCGGTGTGCCGGCGGACTTTCCGAACAACGGGTGGGTCGTGCAAGCCCTGCAGACGGCGTGGTGGGCGATCACCCACGCCGATCATCGGGGCGATGCGCGGCATTTGACCGCCGCGCTGGAACTCGCGGTCCGGGCCGGCGGGGACACCGACACCACCGCCGCGATCGCCGGGGCGCTGCTCGGCGCCCGGTGGGGTGCCTCCGCGGTGCCCGCGGCCTGGCGTCGGCTGCTGCACGGGTGGCCGGGCATGGATGCCCGGGACCTGGTCCGGCTGGCCACGCTCACCGCCGCCGGCGGCCGGGACGACCGCGAGGGCTGGCCGTCCATCGGCCGCCTGACCTACGACGGATGGCAGACGCACCACGGGCCGGTCCGGCACCCGCACGACGACGGGGTGTGGCTCGCGGGCTACGACGCGGTGTTCACCGCGGACCAGGATGCGGTGATCAGCCTGTGCCGCATGGGATCCGAGACCCTGGACGCCGAACACGTCGAGTTCTGGCTGATCGACCAGGGCCACCCGGACAACCCGAACCTGGACTTCCTGCTGGACGACGCGGCCCGCACCATCCGGGCGCTGCGCGCCGAGGGCAAGACCGTGCTCCTGCACTGCGTCGAGGGCATGAGCCGGACGCCGAGCGTCGCCGCCCGATACTCGAGGCTGCTCGGCCGCAACCCCGACGACGTCCTGACGGCGATGACGTGGAACCGGCCCAACCCGGAACTGTGGGCCGCCGCCACGACCGGAGCATCGGTTGCGCGGGCCAGGGCATTGGCGACCGAGGCCCACGCGGGTCAGGTCGACAAGGTCGGCGCCCCATACATCGAGCACCCGGCCCGGATCGCCGCCCGGGTGCGCGCAGCCGGCGCCGGCGAGGACGCCGAGGTGGTGGCCTGGCTGCACGACGTGGTCGAGGACACCGACGTGACCCTCGAGGTGATCAACCGCGAGTTCGGGTCGAATATCGCCGACGCCGTCGATGCGATCACCCGGCGGGACGGTGAAGGCGACGCCTACTATCGGCGCGTCGTCGCGAACCCGATCGCCCGCGTCGTCAAGGAGCACGACATCGCCGACAACACCGCACCGGACCGGACCGCGCTGCTGGATCCCGCCACCAGAGCGCGGCTCACGGCGAAGTACGCGCACGCCACGGAACTTCTCGCGATCGCGGCCGACCCGAACTGAACGCATCCGGCCAACCCGACGAACCAGCGGGATACGAGCGCCGGTCTGCGGCGCTGCTGGTCCGCCGGTGGGTCGCGGTGAGGATCGGTGGGGTCAGTCGGTCGCGTGGGTGGATGACCGGGGTCAGCAGGGTCGCCAGGTCTTGCCGCCCGGGGCGTAGCACCGGGGGCCGGTGTAGCCGGAAAGGTCGCCCCCGCCGCCCGAACCGGAGTCCGACTGCTGATCGTCGGAGTCGTCGGAACCCCCGCTGACGCTGGGCGATTGCGACTGTTGACCCTGCGCGGCCCTTTCGACCTCGGCTTCTGCGGCAATCCGAGCCGCCTCCGCTTCGGCCGCGATCCGCTGCTCTTCGGCGATCCGGGCGGCCTCGGCTTCCGCTGCGATCCGCTGCTCCTCGGCGACCCGGGCCGCCTCTGTCTCGGCCGCGATGCGCTGCTCCTCGGCCTTGCGCGCAGCCTCGGCTTCGGCGGCCAGGCGCTGCTCCTCGGCGATTCGCGCGGCCTCGGCCTCGCGTTCTTCAGCGTCGGTGAGCTGCCTGTCGAGATCGCTCTGCTCGTGCAGCACCACCGCCAATTCCTCGTTGACGAGGTCCTGGCATGTTGCCCGCTGGGCGGTGCTCAGCGCGCGCCACACCACGGAGTTCCGATGATCGTGTATCCAGGTCGAAAGCCCGGCCAGCTCCTCCCATCTGGCGTCAGCCAGGCCCAGGTCGACGCGGAGCTCGGCCGATGAGGCAGCGGGCGCGGCACTCGCACTCGTCGTCGTGGTCGTGGTTGCCGTGGAGGAGGACGTGGGGGCTGCTGACGGGCTCGCGGACGCCGACACGGCGGCATACGTGGATCCGGCGAGGCAGTCGGTTCCGATGCCGGCGTCGACGAGCATCGACGCCGCCGTGCACCGCTCATCCGTCGAGTGGAGGCCAACCTGGTCGAAGCGGGCCTGTTCGAAGGCGGACAGCAGGGCTGCCGGAACGTCGGCTGATGCCTCGTGCTCCTGCATGAGGACCGCCAGTCCTGCCGCCAGCGCCGCCGCATTCACCGACTGCCCGCCGGCGTCGTACAACAGGACCCCGGAGCCGGCCTGCTCGAATGCGATGGTGCTGTCCATCGGCAGGATTCCTTGCAGCACAGCGGTTGACTCGGTCGCCAGGCAGGATTGGGCCTCGTCGGCGGAGCGCCTGACGGGGGCCTCGATGTATGCGAGTTCTACGGTGGTTTCGTGGCCGTCGACCACGAGCGTGACGGAATCACCGGACGGGACCGCCCGCACGGTTGCTGTCGGCCGGGCGTCCGAGTCGGCGTCCGAGCTGCAGGCAGCGAGGACGATCGTGGCCAGCACACACATCACGGCCGCCAATCCGCGTCGCACGGCCGCCGACCCACCGGTCGTCCCCATTCGTCCCCCCAGCAGCGCAAGATCAGCTCACTCTCCCCGGCCACGGACATTACGTGCCGTTCCGAGTTCCCACCCACCGCATCCGCGCTATGCCACCCATCCCGGTGATGCAAGTAACCCGATGGAGTGGGGGTTGCAGGAGCCGGGTACACCGGGCGGCCGTGGGGTGGTGACAGTCGTCGGATGCGACAGGCTGGGCACCTCGGGCCGACCTACCAATCGACGGACGGACTTTCGGTGTGACCAGGGTGGCGTGGTTCGTGATGGGCGCCGCCGCGACCAAGCAGTCGGCTTGGTAGGGAGTGACGCCACGG
>JBIOVW010000193.1:0-7956 GCA_044867945.1 Nakamurella sp.
CGACATGTCCGTCGTTCCGGCCTGGCCGGCCGCGATCGACCAGGTCATCGCGGTGGGTTCGGTGGGGGTGAAGGACGCCGGCTGGGTGATCAGCGATTTCAGCCCGGCGGGCGACTGGGTGGACGCCATGGCACCCGGCGAGCATGTGCTGAGCCTGGCGATCGGAGGGGTGTCGGACTCACCCGATCCGTCGACCGCGGCTCTCGCCCCGGAGGAGGGTGGCTTTGCCTGGTGGTGGGGCACGTCGCTGTCGACCGCGGCCGTCACCGCGATGATCGCCAACGAGATGCAGGACGGAGAAACCGCCCGGATCGCCTGGAATCGGCTCAAAGCCGGCAAGCCCAGAATCAAGGGCTCCGGCATCGGCCCCGGGCCTCTACTGCTCCTTCCGCTTCCTTCCACCGCAACGGACGCAGCGGAGGAGGAAACTGGATAAGGGTTGCGGCCCCCGCCTTACGTCGCCGGCGGCCCTGCCTCGATGCGTTTCCGGTGCCGTTGCACCGCGTCCGCACCCATCGACCAGTCCGACTCGACCCAGAACGTCGCACCGGCGTCGACCCACTCGCGGACGAGGACGTCGCCCTCCGCGCCGGGCGGGCTCACCCCCTCCGCGACCACCTGGTACCCGTCCCAGGACAATCCGGCCTCCTCCCGCAACGGCCGCACCGCGGCGATCACCTCGGCCAGATCCGCCGGCCCGAACGGCATCTCGGTCCCGTTGCCGACCTTGGTCGGCAGCAGCCCGTCCCATTTCGCCGCCCGGCGCATGGATTTGACCGAGGGGTGGGCGCCGACCACCCACACCGGCACCCGTGGCCGCTGCACCGGTGGTGGCGGCGGCACGAAGTCGGTGGGTCGCACCTGGTAGTGGGTGCCGCTGTACTCGAACGGCTGGCCGCGCATCAGCCCGTCGTAGATCGCCAGCCCCTCGTCGAGCTTCTCCGCGCGGACCCGGCGACCCTCGTCCCGCTCGAACGCCAGCCAGCCGTCGTGCAACGCGCCCAGCCCGACGGCCAGCTGCACCCGGCCACCGGACAACGCGTCCAGGGTGGCGACCCGGCCGGCCAGCTCCCAGGGCCGGATCCGGGGGAGCGGGGTGAGCATGGTGCCCAGCCGGATCCGCTGGGTGACCATCGCCGCCGCGGTGAGGGTCACCCAGGCGTCCGGGCCCCACACCGCCTCCCAGGTGAAGATCGCGTCCCACCCGTTCGCCTCCGCCGCCACCGCCAGGTCGGCGAACTCCCTGGCCGTGCCCGCGCTGATCACGATTCCCGTCTGCAGTTCCGCCATGACCCGGACTGTGCCAGGGGGTACGACACTGCCGTTTCAGCCGGCCAGCCGGAACGCCAGCTCGGTCTCGAACCGGTTCGGATCTGTCTCGATCCGGGGGTCGGTGAGGTAGGTCTCCAGCCTCGCCGCCCACCGCTCGACGCCGTCGACGGTGTCCGCGTCGAATCGGACGTCCTGCTCGTTCGCCCAGGTCAGCAGCCGCGCGGTGGCCTCACGGAGACCGTCGAACGGGCCGACATGGGTCAGGCACGCGTAGCGGCCGGCGGGCAGGGAACCGGACTGCACCTCGAACGGCACCGCAAGGTCGGACAACTGCCCGCCGGCCGGGACGGGGACGCCGACCTGGACCGTCATCGCGTCGCCGCGGATCTCCAGGTAGCGGAAGAACGGCGCCCCGGCCGGGGTGATCCCGTGGCCGACCAGGGCACCGATCAGGACCGGAATCCGGTCGGCGATCTCGGCGAACGTCGTCGTGGTGACCCCGGTGGTGGTGCCCACGAAGGGCACGGCCGGGCGGTCCTGGATCTGCGGTGCGGAATCGGCCATGACCCATTCGACCGCACCCGCGACCCGGACTCATCGGCGCACTCAGTCCGGCAGGCCCGGCATGGTGAAACCGGTGTCGCGGCCGAGCAGCACCCCGCGGGTCAGCGCGGTCGACCCGAACCGCTCCCGGATGCCGTCCATCGCGCTGTCCAGCGCGGCCGCCCGCACCGGGGCGGACTTCTCCCCGAACGGCAGCTCGAGCTGCCCGGTGTCGTCGTCCAGGTTGCCGACGGCGATGCCCAGCAAAGTCAGCCCGCCGCGGTCGCGGATCAGCGGCAGCGCCACCGACACCAGGTCCCGCACCGCCTCCAGGACCACCGGCGTGCGGCACGTGGCCCGGGCCAACGTCTTCGATCGCGACGCCCGGGTGAAATCGTCGAACCGCAACCGCAGCATCACCGTGCGGCCCTCGCGGCCCGCCTTGCGCATCCGCCCGGTCACCCGCTCGACCAGGCCGATGACGATCGCGTCGATCTCGGCGATGGTGTGCCGGCCGCGGCCCATCGCGTGCTGCGACCCGATCGACCCCCGCCGCTTGCCGACCTGCACGCTGCGCGGATCCCGGTTGTGCGCCAGGGCATGCAGCTGCCGGCCGGACCCGCGGCCGAGCGCGGTGAGCAGGGTGGCCTCATCGAGTCGCGCGACCTGGCCGACGGTACTGATCCCCAGCGCGTGCAGCTTGGCGGTGGTCTTCGGCCCGACCCCCCACAGTCGCTGCACCGGCAACGGATGCAGAAACGCCAACTCCCGATCCGGCGCGACGACGAGCAGGCCGTCCGGCTTGGCCACCCCGCTGGCCACCTTTGCCAGGAACTTGGTGCGCGCCACCCCGACGGTGATCTTCAGGCCGACCTGGTCGACCACGTCCGCGCGCAACCGGGTGGCGATGTCAGCGGGCTCACCGGACACCCGGCGTAGCCCGCCGACGTCCAGGAACGCCTCGTCGATGGACAGGCCCTCGACCAGCGGTGTGGTGGACCGGAACACGGCGAAGACGTCCTTGCTGGCCTTGGTGTAGGCGCTGAACCTGGGCTCGACCACGATCGCGTCCGGACACAGCGCACGGGCCTGGCGACCGCCCATCGCGGTCCGCACGCCCATCGCCTTGGCTTCGTAGCTGGCGGCCAGCACCACTCCGCCGCCGACGATCACCGGCCTGCCCTGCAGTTTGGGGTTGTCCCGTTGCTCCACGGAGGCGAAGAAGGCGTCGAGGTCGGCATGCAGAATTGACGCATCCACCCTGGTCCCACCGATCCGCACGAACACATGTTCGCACGGTCGGGTGCCGGCTGTCGAGGACGACAGCGGAATCAACCCGCCTGCGCGCCCCGGTACGAGCCGACACTCCAGGCATTGCCCTCCGGATCGAGGAAGGCGAACTCGCGGCTGCCGTAGTCGGTGTCGTTCAGTTCGCGCAGCACCGTCCAGCCCGCCGCGGTCACCCGCGCGGCCGTCGCGTCGACGGCGTCGGTGGACAGGTAGACCGTCCCGGTGCCCGGCCCGCCGGCCGATCCGGACCAGGGTTCCTCCTTGGGTTCGGAGCCGAACATGATGCCGCCGCCGTCCGGCCACAGCAATTCGGCATGGGCGATCGGCCGCTCCGGCCCGCCGCGGTGCACCACCGACTCGGTGAAGCCGATGACCTCGGTCAGGTAGCGGACGGCGGCCTCGGCGTCCCGGTAGGACAGGGTGGGCCAGGCCCCGGGCTGGGTTCTCACGGTTGTCGTCATGCCAACGACTATGGCAGCGGGGTCCGACAGTGTCTTGAAGGAATGTGATCTCGTCCGGGAGGGATGTGACCTCAGCCGGCAGGGAGCGCTGTCAGTTCTGACGCCATCCACTGCCCGGGGGTGCAGCCGGCGAACTCCCGCCATTCCGCGGTCAGGTGCGACTGATCGGCGTACCCGCTGTCCGCGGCGACCTGACCCAGCCGCCGGTCCTGCCGACCGATCAGCCGACGGGACCGCTGGAATCGTGCCAGCCGGGCCAGATCCTTGGCGCCGACGCCGATCTCGGCCCGCATCCGGGTGGTCAGGTGCCGGCGGGACCAGCCCACCTCGGTCGCGACGTCACCGATCCGGGCGCGGCCGCCGCTGCCCACGATCAGCCGCCAGGCCCGGGCCAGCTCGGGCGGCGGCGGAGGCGCGACCGACCGCCGGACCCGGCCGTTCAGCCACCGGTCCACCTCCGCGGTCGCCGCGAACCCGGTCCGGCATGCGGCGAGCCGGTCACCCAGCTCGGACGCCCCGTGATCGAGTTCGTCCAGCTCCAGCACCACGTCGGTGAATGCCGATGCGGGCACGCCGAAGACCGCCCGCGCGGCCAGCGGATGGACGGCGAGCTGGATGCCGCGCTGCGCCGCCGTCGGCGCGTGCGGGAGCCGGCGGGGCAGCAGCAACGCTCGGGTGTGCAGGCCACCCAGCGGCATCAGGAACGCCTCCGATCGGAGCCCGGAGCCGACCGGCACGTTGATCGGTAGGGACCCGGACAGGGAGAACACCAGGGTCAGGTAGGGGCTCGGCAACCCGCGGTGATTCCCGGGCATCGGGGCCACCCGGTAACCCACCATGTCGGAGACCGCGGCCCCCGCGCCGGCCGGCCGCGGCAGGTGGACCAGCGCCTCGTCCACGGGTTCGGGGCCCATGGACGCCACGGTAGCGCGGTCGCCCGGCAAAGTGATCAAGCATGCGGCCCGGGGACAGCACCCGACGGATGCCTGGAGGCCACTCCCGGCCTGCCGGCGCGGAACCGCTGACCTGCGCCGCTACCTTGGTGCGTTCGCCGTGGGCGATGGTGCGCCGGGAAGCCTGGTCGGCAGGAAGGACCACCCATGGCGTCAGGCAATTCCTCGCTCTTCTCACCGGGCTCCTGGACCGAAGGCAGCCGCATCGCGCACGTGCTCCGCAAGGAGACCGTCGGCGGGGCGCTGCTGCTCGGGGCAGCGGTCATCGCCCTGGTCTGGGCCAATTCGCCGTGGTCGTCGTCGTACTTCTCGATGCTCGACCTCGTCGCCGGGCCGGAGCTGCTGCACCTGAACCTGTCGCTGGAGACCTGGGCCGCCGACGGCCTGTGGCCATCTTCTTCTTCGTCGCCGGTCTGGAACTCAAACGCGAGTTCGTCGCCGGCGACCTGCGCGACCGCCGACGTGCGGCAGTGCCGGTCTTCGCCGCGGTCGGCGGCATGATCGTCCCGGCGGCGATCTACCTGGCGTTCGCGGCCGGCACCGGGCCGAAGGGCTGGGCAATCCCGACGGCCACCGACATCGCGTTCGCGCTGGCCGTCCTCGCGGTGATCTCCACGCACCTGCCGCTCGCGGATCAGATCGCCCTGGGCATCATCGTCGGCCTGGTGATCGGCAAGCCGCTCGGCATCGTGACCGCGACCTTCCTGACCGCGAAGATCACCCGCAGCCCACTGCAACAGGGCCTGACCTGGCCGGACGTCACCGGTGTCGCCATCCTGGGCGGCATCGGGTTCACCGTCTCCCTGCTCATCGGCGAGCTGGCGTTCGACCCGGCGGCCGACGACCACGTCAAGATCGCCGTCCTCACCGGGTCGCTGGCCGCCGCGCTGCTGACCGCCGTCGTGCTGCGGCTGCGCAACCGTCGCTACCGGCGGCTGTGGGAGGAGGAGAACCGGGACGACGACCACGACGGAATACCCGACATCTACCAGCGCGAGTAACCTCCCCCCGCGTGACCACGCAACGGCGAGCCCTGATCAGACCGCCCTCCCCACACCTGGCCGACGGCCTGCTGACCCACCTCGACCGGGTGCCGGTCGACGCCGACCTGGCAATGAAGCAGTGGGCCGGGTACACCCGGGCGCTGACCGACGCAGGGTGGGACACCGTGGAGGTCCCGGCCGCGCCGGACTGCCCGGACGGCGTCTTCGTCGAGGACACCATCGTGATGATCGGCGGCACCGCCGTCATCACCCGTCCCGGCGCCGACGAACGCAAGCCGGAGACCGTGGGCACGTCGGTCACCGTCCGGGCGCTTGGCTACCCGACCGCCGCGATCGAGCAGGGCACCCTGGACGGCGGTGACGTGCTCAAGATCGACAACACCGTCTATGTCGGCCGCACCCAGCGCACCAGCGCCGACGGGATCGCCGCGTTCCGCCGGATCTGCGACCCGTTGGGCCACCGGGTGGTGGCCGTGCCGACGACAAAGGTGCTGCACCTGAAGTCCGCGGTCACCGCGCTGCCGGACGGCACCGTCATCGGCTACGAGCCGCTCGTCGACGACCCCGGCTTCTGGCCGCACTTCCGGCCGATGCCCGAGGAGGGCGGCTCGCACGTGGTGGATTTGGGCGACGGCCGGTTGCTGATGGCCGCGTCCGCACCCCGGTCGGCCGAGCTGATCGCCGACCTCGGCTACACCCCGATTCCCGTGGACATCTCGGAGTTCGAGAAGTTGGAGGGGTGCGTCACCTGCCTGTCCGTGCGGCTGCGTGACGTGCCGCGCGGCGAAAGTTGATCCGCTCCCCCGACCGGACCTGTCGGAGCGTCACCGGCAGTGGCAGCCCGGGCCGCCGAGGGGCAAGATCTGGCAGGGCACAGTCGCCTGCATTCACATCGAGAGGACTCTGGTGAAGAAGATCATCAACGACCCCGCGAACGTCGTCACCGAGGCGCTGCAGGGGATGGCCCTTGCCCACCCGGACCTGATCAAGGTCACCCTGGAACCGGCGTTCATCGTCCGGGCGGACGCCCCCGTGCGGGGCAAGGTGGCGCTGGTCTCCGGCGGCGGCAGCGGCCACGAACCGCTGCACGGCGGGTTCGTCGGTGCCGGGATGCTGGATGCGGCCGCGCCGGGAGCGGTGTTCACCTCTCCCACACCGGATCAGGTGCTCGCGGCCACCCAGGCCGTCGACGGCGGCGCGGGCGTGCTGCACATCGTGAAGAACTACACCGGCGACGTGCTCAACTTCGAGACCGCCGCCGAACTGGCAGCGGCCGAGGACATCGAGGTGGCCGGCGTGGTGGTGGACGACGACGTCGCCGTCAAGGACTCGACCTGGACCGCCGGTCGCCGCGGCGTCGGCGGAACGGTGCTGCTGGAGAAGATCGCCGGGGCCGCCGCCGCCCGCGGCGACGATCTGGCCGGCGTGACTGCCGTTGCGCAGCGGGTCAACGCGCAGGTGCGGAGCATGGGCATGGCGCTGACCCCCTGCACCGTGCCGCATTCGGGCGAGCCGTCGTTCACCCTGGCCGAGGACGAGATGGAGATCGGCATCGGGATCCACGGCGAGCCGGGGCGTGAGCGGGTCAAGCTGGCCACGGCCGACGAGATCGTCGCCACCCTCCTCGGGTCGGTCGTGGAGGACCTGCCGTTCCAGTCCGGGGACGACACCCTGCTCTTCGTCAACGGAATGGGCGGGACACCGCTGGTCGAGCTCTACCTGGCGTACCACTCGGCCCGCACGTTCCTGGCAGACCGGGGGATCGGGGTCATCCGGTCCCTGGTCGGCAACTTCATCACCTCGCTGGAGATGCAAGGAATGTCGATCACGCTGCTCAAGCTCGACGAGGAGTTCACCGAGTTGTGGGACGCCCCGGTACACACCGCCGCGCTGCGGTGGGGCGTGTGAGCCGATGAGTTGCGACGCTGCGGGTACGGTCGCCGGGATCAAGGCGGTCGCCGCGACCATCGCCGAACACAGGGTGGAACTGACCCGGCTGGACCGGGACATCGGTGACGGCGACCACGGCGAGAACCTGTCCCGGGGCTTCACCGCGGTCGTGGCCAAGCTGGACGGCGCCGACCCCGACACCCCGGCAGCGGTGCTGAAACTCGTGGCCTCCACCCTCATCTCGACCGTGGGCGGTGCGTCCGGTCCGCTGTTCGGTACCGCTTTCCTGCGGGCGTCCACGGCTGTGAAGGACGCGACGACGCTGGACGCCCGGGCGGTGGTCGCTGCGCTGACCGCCGGCCGGGACGGGGTGGTGGCAAGGGGCAAGGCCGAGCTGGAGGACAAGACCATCGTCGACGCGTTCACCCCGGCGGTGAATGCGGCCCGGGCGGCGGCGGACGCCGGCGGTGACGTCGCCGCCGTGCTCCGCGCGGCGGCCAAGGACGCGGCGATCGGCGCCGAGGCGACCATCCCGTTGCAGGC
>JBIOVW010000194.1:0-2881 GCA_044867945.1 Nakamurella sp.
GAATCGGTCGGCGTCCGCGGACGCCGCGCGACGCGCCCAGTCCAGCACGGATTCCGGTCCGCACGCCGCCGCCGCCACGGCGAAGTGCCGCGCGACCTCGGCCGGGAAGACGGGCCCGCCGCGCGCGTCCCGGCGAACCAGGGCAAGAGCAACCCGGTGATGCAGGTCGATCTTGCGTGGTCGCGGCAGCGTGTCGTAGATCGCCTCCCGGACGATGTCGTGGGTGAATCCGAACCCGCTGACCAGGCCGGCCGCCGCGGCCTGGTCGAGCAGCACCGCCACCTGGTCGGGCCCCTCGCCGACGACGTCAGCGAGCACGTCGACGGTCCACCCGGACCCGGCCACCGACGCCGCGGCGAGCAGGGCAGCCGTGCCGGACGACACCCGAGCTACCCGCTGGGCGACGGCATCGTGGACCGCGACGGGGATTTCGGAGGCGTCGGCGCTCGGGTGCTCGAAGTCGCCGCCGGCGCCGGCGGCCAGACACTTGTCGCCGCGGAACACGTCGGCCCGTCCGGGCAGGTGCTCGCCACCGACATCGCGCCGGCCATCCTGGACTACGCGGCATCGACGGCCGCGGCGGCCGGGCTGCGGAACGTGCGGACCGCGGAAATGGACGGGGAAGCGATCACCGTGCCGCCCGCCTCGTTCGACGCGGTCATCTCCCGGGTGGGCCTGATCTACTTCCCCGACCGGGACGCCGCCCTCACCGACATGCACCGATGCTCGCCGGCCTCTCCAAACCCGACCGTGCCGCGACGTGGGACGAGATCGGCCGGGAGCTGGCCCCATTCGAGGGGCCGGACGGATTCGTCGGGCCGTGCGAGATGCTCGTCGTGTCCGGCCGCAAGCCGCACGTCATCGGCCCGACGACCGACGGCCTGGTCGGGGCTGCCCACATCCAGGCGCGCCCCGAACCGACTTGAGCCATTGCATGCTCGCCCCCGTAACGAGGCTGCCCCTGGCTCAAGTCGATCGATCGGCGGATACTCGCCCTGACATCCGCGTATTCGACGGGTCAACAATGCCGGGAAGAGAGCGGTGGCGCCCATGGACGACCGTGTCGCGCTCGTGACCGGCGCGGCGTCCGGCATAGCCAAGGCGACCTCGATCGGTCTGGCCAGAGATGGTGTGCGGGTTGCCCTGCTGGTTCGCAACGCGGGCCGCGGCGAGCATGCGACCCACGACATTCGCTCGATCGTGCCCAATGCGGAGCTTGAGGTCCTCGAGTGCGATCTGTCGTCGCAGTCGTCGATTCGCGACGCGGCCGTGCGGTTCATCTCCGGGCACGATCGACTGGACATCCTGGTGAATGCCGCCGGGGTGTTCGTCAAGGACCGGACGCTCACCGCCGACGGGATCGAATTGACGTTCGCGACGAACTACCTTGCGTACTTCCTGCTCACCCACGAGCTGCTCCCGCCGTTGACGAGCAGTACGCCCGCCCGGGTGGTGAATGTCGCCTCGAAGTACGGCCGAGCGAAGATCGACTTCGCCGACCTTCAGAAGCTCCGGACGTCGTACTCGTACGTGAAGTCCACCCCTCCGACGATGCTGGCCCGGGTGCTGTTCACCCAGGAGCTCGCGCTGCGGCTGGCCGGCACGGGCGTCGTCGTGAACGCGGCCTATCCGGGGCTCGTCGCCAAGACCCGCCTGCTCCAGGACATCCGCGGCCCGTTCAAGTTGATCACCAACACCTTCGGCACCACGCCGGAGAAGGGTGCGGACACGGTGCTCTGGCTGGCCACCGCTCCGGAGACCGCGAGCATCAGCGGAAAGATGTTCGCCAGGCGCAAGGAGATCCGGACACCGGGCCAGGGGATGGACCCCGCCGCACGCAAGCGCCTGTGGGAGGAGAGCGAGAAGCTCACCCACCTGACCTGAGATCTCTCGACACCGACAGCGGGGAGGACCCGTGACCACCCTGGTCCTGGAGCCGGTGGACCGCGTCGTGGTCACCACCGTGGTGGACAACACGGCCGACATGCTGCTTCCCGATGTGGGCCTGGTGCGTCGTTGGGGGCTGTCCGGCACGGCGGGACGGATCCCGGTAGTGCCCAGCGACGTCACCATCGGCGGAACGACTCTCGACTTCCTGCGGGCCGAGCACGGCTACTCGGCACTGCTCGAGGTGACCCGCGCCGGGCGCACCCACCGGGTGCTGTACGACACGGGAGTCAGCCCGGACGGTGTGGTCGACAATCTCGACCGGCTCGGCGTTTCGTTGGACACCATCGAGGCCATCGTGCTCAGCCATGGGCATTTCGATCACGTGGCCGGATTGCACGGCCTGATCCACCGGATGACCACCCGCGGGCTCCCACTCGTGCTGCACCCCGACCTCTGGACGCGCCGGCGCATCGTCACCGCGGACCATGAGATCGAATTGCCCACGCCAAGTCCGGCGGCCGTCGAAGGCGCCGGGTTCGCCGTGCTGGCGGACCGTCGGCCCTCGTTCCTGCTGGACGGGTCGTTGCTGGTGACCGGCGAGGTGCCGCGCACGACACCGTTCGAGACCGGCATGCCGCCTGGGCATCAGGCATGGCGTGACGACGGCTGGCAGCACGATCCCCTGGTGCACGAGGATCAGGCGGTGGTCGTGCATGTCCGAGGTCGGGGCCTGGTGGTGATCACCGGCTGCGGGCACGCCGGCATCGTGAACATCGTCCGGCAGGCCCGTGCACTGACCGGCGTCGAGCAGGTCGGTCTCGTGGTCGGTGGATTCCACCTCCGGGACGGGCCCGTCGTCGAACAATCGGTTGCGGCCCTCGCCGAGGCCGCGCCGGAGCTGATCATGCCGGCTCATTGCACCAGTTGGGCCGCCCATCAGGCGCTCTACCGGGCGATGCCCCACGCCTACCGGCCGAACGCCGTCGGGTCC
>JBIOVW010000195.1:0-11455 GCA_044867945.1 Nakamurella sp.
CTGCGGGATGGACAGCCCGCGCGCGAATCCGCGCAGCACCTGCATCTCCCGTTCGGACAGCACCGGCCCCGACGGCTGCGCGCGCAACCGGATCTCCTGGGCCAGCGAGCCGGCCAGCTCGGGCGGCACCACGGTCTTGCCTCGGGCGACCGACAGCACCGCGTCGACGATCTCGGCCCGCCGAGCGTCCTTGGACAGATAGCCGGACGCGCCGACCTCAAGAGCCCGGAACACGACCGCGCTGTCGGTGATCGCCGAGAGCAGCAGCACCCTGGTCGGCAGCCCATCCCGGACGACGGCCTGGGCGATCGCGACTCCGTCGAGGTCGGGGAGCTGGTAGTCGACGATCGCGACCTGCGGACGGTGTTCGGCGATGGCGGCCAGCCCATCCCGCCCGTTCTCCGCCTCGGCGACCACGGTGATCAGCCCGCTGTTGGTCAGCCCCCGACTGACCCCGTCCCGGAAGAACGGATGGTCGTCGATGACGACGACCTCGATGCGGCGCTCCGAGGTCAGCACGGAGTGAGACTACTGCCGTCACACCGCCGCCTCTCCGGACGCCTCGCAAGCTCGGCACCGGGATCCGGCGCCGGTGCCTGAGCCGATGGTTCGCTCGGCAGGCCTCGCTTACACCACCGGTTCGCTCGGCAGGCCTCGCTCAGACCACCGAGAAATGCTCCGGCAACGGGCGGCGGCCGGTCAGCGCCAGGAGCAGCCGGGCACCATCCCGCCGGTCCACCGCGACGTCGGCGGCCAGGTGCAACGACTCGGCCAGCGCCGCGGCGGGTGGGTCGAAAGGCAGCCCGGTGGCGGCGGCGATGTCCAGGCCGTGCACGACCAGTTCGAACGTGCGGGTGACCAGGTACCGGCTCAGCCGCATGCCGCCGGCGATCGTCTCGATGGTCGGGTCGTCGGCGGTTTCGAGTGCGGTCAGGCATTTCTCGAGAAGGCGGCGAACGGCGGCGGCGGGCTCGGGCCCAAGAGCTTCGCCCGCCTGCCGGCCGCGTTCGGTGACGGCCGCCGGGTCCGCCGCCATGATCCGCGTCACCGCGGCGTAGTACGCGGCAGTGGTCGGCACGGCCTCGATGTCGGTGACCTTCGGCAGGTAGGTGAGCACGGTGACCAGCGAGCGGCTGGCGTGTCCGACGAGGGCGCGCAGGCCCCAGTCGCCCAGCCCGGGCCCGTCCCAGGCGTCGGTCGGGATCCGGTCGACCAGGTCGGCAATGGCCCGCGCAGCCAGCGTGAAGGTGGTGCGGGAGTCGGTGTCGGCGGGGTCGGGCATGCGGTTGAGTATCGCGCGCCGGGTGCGCCGATGGGTTCGGGCCTGCGGTTGCCCCGGGTCGGTCCGCGGGTCGGTGGCGCACGGGTCGCCGATCAGTCGAAACCAAGGTGACCGTTACGTCCTATATGCGCGGTCCAGCACCGGGGCCCGGGGGCCCCGCGCTGATCCAACAACCACATTCGCGCCGGATTCGTCCGGTTCGGTGGGTCTTTGATCAGCGCGGTGCGGCCTGGGCGCTGGTCGCGAGCGCGACCCCGGTTTCAACCTGATGGGACGGACCCGCCAGGGGCCGGCCCGCCGTTCAGTCGAAACCAGGTGACCGTTACGTCCGAAACGCCCCGCCGGCACAACGTTCTGTCCGGCATGGCCCCCACATCCACCTCAGCAGTCAAAAGAAAGCTGCCCAGGTGGATCTCGCCGGGCCCCGCCTTGCGCCGGCCGAGCCGTCGAAGCCGTTTCAGGCTGAGGGGACGGACCCGCCAGGGCCTACCCGTCGTTCAGTCGAACCCCACGGGGTCGAAATGTTCGATAGCTCCGCCTTTGTCAGGAGGCCGCGCCGGTCACGCTGATCTCGGCGACGTGCCCGATTTGTCTGAGTCAGCGCCGCGTTGACGCCTGGCAGTCACCAAGAGCCGGTCACGGAGACAAGAGACGGCATCGCCGGGTTCACCGCGAGGGCACGAACCCGCCAGGGCCTACCCGTCGTTCAGACCCGCAAAATTTGTCCGATTCATCTGGTTCGGCACGGAAATGATCAGCGAACCGGCGTCCGGCGTCGAGCGTCAGCCGACACCGGCGTTCAAGCAGAGTCGGGCGCCGCCAGCTCCACCCGCACCCCGAGCAGCCGCACCGGCCGACGAAGCTCGAACTTGGCCAGCAGTCCCACCGCCGCCTCGGCGACGGCGTCGACGGAAGTGGTCGGCGCCGGCAAAGTGCGGATGTGGCTCTCGGTGAAGAACGACGAGTTCCGGACGACCACCGCCACCCTGGTGATCACCCGACCCTCGGCGACGACGTCGGCAACCACCCGGTCGGCCAGCACCCGCAGTCCCCGCTCGACGTCCGCCCGGTCCACCAGGTCGTCGGGATAGGTGGTCTGGTGACTGCGGGACCGGGCGATCCACGGCTCGGTGCGGATCGTCGTCTCGCCCTCCCCTCGGGCCAGCGCTCGGTAGCGCGGGCCGATCGTCGGGCCCCACCACTGCGCCAATCGATCAGGGTCGGCCGAAGCCAGATCGGCGACCGTCATGATGCCGTGCTCGGCGAAGCGGGCGGCACCCCGCGCGCCCACGCCCCACAGCGCACGCACCGGCCGGTCGCCCATCACCGTCATCCAGTTGTCCCGGGTCAGCCGGTAGATGCCGGCCGGCTTGCCGAACCCGGTCGCCACCTTCGCCCGGAGCTTGTTGTCGCCGATGCCGACCGAGCACGGCAGCCCCGTCACCGTCCGGACCAGCACCTGCACGTCGGCCGCCACCGTCGCCGGGTCGGGGGCGAGCACGCCCAGGAACGCCTCGTCCCAGCCCCACACCTCCAGCGGCATGCCGGTGCCCCGCAGCACCCCCATCACCTGCTCGGACGCCACCTCGTACGCCGCGCCATCCAGCGGCAGGAACACCGCGTGCGGGGCCTTGCGGACGGCGGCCCGCATCGGCAGGCCCGCCCGCACCCCGAGTGCCCTGGCCTCGTATGACGCGCAGGTCACCACCTGCCGGGCCCGGGTGGGATCGCCGTCACCGCCCACCACCACGGGGAGCCCGCGCAGCTCGGGCCGGCGCAGCAGTTCCACCGACACCTGGAACTGGTCGAGGTCCACGTGCAGGAACCAGTCGTCGGTCACCCGATCATTGTCCGGACGTCAGCCGGAACATGATCGCGCTGAACAACCCCGGCTCCTCCGTCGCCGGATTGTCTGCGCCCGATCCTTCTGTGCTTGATGGCGGCCTCGCAAACTCGGCCGACTAGAGCGGCCAGATCACCGGCACCAGCAGCACCCCGACGACCAGCCAGAACAGCATGGTGACCGCGCCCAGCTTCCAGTAGTCGCCGAACCGGTAGCCGCCCGGCGCCATCACGATCATGTTCGCCGGGGTGGCGATCGGAGTGAGCAGCGAAGCTGCGCCGGCGACCGCGACCAGCATGAGGATGGCCTGCGGCGACACCCCGGTCTCGGCGGCCGCGGACAGCGCGATCGGCACCACGATCAGCACCGTCGCCGTGTTGCTGATCACCTGTCCGAGGGCCGCGGTCAGCGCGAACAGCGCCAGCATCAACAGGTAGGGGCCGGACCCGCCGACCGCGTCGACCAGCCCGCCCGCCAGGATGTCGGCCGCCCCGCTGGTCTGGATCGCCACCGACAGCGGAATGAGGCCGCCGATCAGCACGACCGTCTGCCAGGAGATCGCCCGGTACGCCTGCTGCGGTTCCACCACCTTCAGCACGATCATCGCGGCGGCGGCCATCAGCCCGGCGATCGCCGGCGGCACCACCCCGGTGGCCAGCAGCACGACCATGCCGACCAGCACGGCGATGGCCTGGGGTGCCTTGCGCCCCAGCGGTACGGTCTGCCGCCGCACCGTTTCCGGCGAATTCACCACCAGCACGTCGCGGCTGGCGGCCAACGACTCCACCGCCCGCCACTGGCCGTAGTACAGCACCGCGTCGCCCTCGGCGATGGTGACCGGATGGAGCCCGACGTCCTTGCCGACCCGCTGAATCGCCAGCACGACCAGCTGGCCCTGCCGGACCATCCCGGGAAACAGGGTTTGGCCGATCAGTCGGGACCGGGGCGGGATGACCACCTCGGCGAATCCCGCCTTGCGCGAGAGCATCGACGAGCCTCGCCGGGTGGCCAGCGCGGACCCGGTGATCTTCAGCGAATGGTCCGTGGCGAAGGACTCGACCTGCTCCTGCGGACCGGCCAGCACGATCCGGTCGCCGTCGGCGAGGGAATGGTCGGCGTCGGCCGCGGAGCCTGCCGCATCCTGCACGCCGACCAGGCTCAGCCCGGGATGGGCGTCGAAGGTCAGGTCGCCGACATCGATGCCGCGGATCGCCGAACCGGACCGGACCCGGACCCGGTGGATGGTGCGGTCCAGGTCGTAGTGCTCGGCGACGGTGGCCGCGTAGCTGCCGAAGTCGGCCGGCAACTGGGTGGAGTCGCGTGCGGGCAGCAGCCGATGACCGAACACCAGCGCGATGGCGGTGGTGCCGAGCAGCAGCGGCAGGCCCACGAGGGCGAATTCGAAGAAGCCGAAACCGGGACCGCCGACGCTCGTCGACGCCTCGGACACGATGACGTTCACCGGGCTTCCGGACAGCGTCAGCAGGGCGCCGGCGCTGGCCGCGAACGCCATCGGCACGAGCATCTTCGACGGTTGCGTCCTCGCTCGGCGGGCCACCGCGACGGTCACCGGCAGCAGGGCCGCCGCCGCGCCGTTCGGGGTGATCACCGCGGACAGCACTCCGGCCAGCAGCATGATCGCGGCCAGCAGCCGGGTGCGCTTGCTGCCGGCGCGGCCCACGATCACCTGGCCGGCCCAGGTGGTCACCCCCGACGACTCCAGACCCTCACTGACCACGAACAGGGTGGCGATGAAGATGACCACCGGGTCGCCGAAACCGGCGACCACCTGGGTGGCGTCGAGCACGCCGGTGAAGTACAGCGCCAGCCCGGTCAGGATCGCGACCGTTCCGACGGGCAGCCGGTTCCAAACGAACAGCGCGATGCACCCGACGAGGACGATCAGGCTGACGGAGGCGGAGGACACGCCCCTGATCCCACCACGCGACCTGTCACGGATGCTCAGGAGGTTCGACGGGTCGTCACGGCGCGAGGCGTCGCCGGCACCCGCGACCGCCGGGCTGCCGGCTACGCCGCGCGGGGCCAGGATGGGCAGCATGCTGATCGTTCACGTCGACATCGCCGTCGACCCGGGCCGGGTCGACGAGTTCCTGCGCGCCACCATCGAGAACGCGACAGCGTCGATCCAGGAGCCGGGCGTCATCCGGTTCGACGCGATCCAGGACCAGGCCGATCCCGCGCACGTCGTGCTGGTGGAGATCTACTCCGGCGCCGACGCGGCGGCCGCCCACAAGGAAACCCCGCACTACGCCACCTGGCGGGACACCGTCGCCGACATGATGGCCAGACCCCGGTCGTCGACCAAGTATTCGCCGGTGTTCCCGGTCGCGGAGGCCGACTGGAGCTCGCAGCGGTGACCCCACGGGCCTTCGAGTTCGCGACCGCCGCCAGGGTGGTCTTCGGCGCCGGCCGGGCCCTTGAGCTGCCGGCCATGCTGGACGGCTGGGGGGAACGGGTTGTCGTGCTGACCGGATCGAGTCCCGATCGGCATCGTGAGCTGACCGACTCGTTGCCGATGGACGTGGCGATCCTGACGGTCAGCGGCGAGCCGACGGTGGACGCGGCCCGGGACGCGATCGCCGCGGCCCGGGAGCACGGCGCGGACGCGGTCGTCTCGGTCGGCGGAGGCAGCGTCATCGACATGGGCAAGACGGTCGCCATGCTGCTGGGCAATGGCGGCGACCCGCTGGACTTCCTGGAGGTCATCGGCCGCGGCCGGCCCATCAACCAGCCGTCCGTGCCGTTCGCCGCGGTCCCGACCACTGCGGGGACCGGCGCCGAGGTCACCATGAACGCGGTGCTCGCTTCGCCGGAGCACGGCCGCAAGGCCAGCGTGCGGGCCCGGTCGATGCTGCCGGCGCTGGCCCTGGTCGACCCGCTCCTCACCCTGGAGTGCCCGCCGGCCGTCACCGCCGCCAGTGGCCTGGACGCGCTCACCCAGTGCCTGGAGCCGCTGGTCTCCCGCAACCGGACCCCCGTCACCGACGCGCTCGCCGCGGACGGGCTGCGGCACGCCGCGGCGGGTTTGCGCGTCGCCTGCGCCGACGGGCTCGACGTGACCGCGCGCACCGAGATGGCGCTGTGCAGCCTGCTCGGCGGGATGTCGCTGGCCAACGCCAAGCTCGGCGCGGTGCACGGGTTCGCCGGGGTGATCGGCGGGCTGGTCCCGGTTGCGCACGGCGCCATCTGTGCGGCCCTGCTCGCCCCGGTCACCGAGGCCACCGTCGCCGCGTTGCGGGCCCGCGATCCGGACAACCCGGCGCTGGCCGCCTACCGACGGGCTGCGGTGTTGCTGACCGGCCGGGAGGATGCCACCGTCGAGGACGGCGTGCAGTGGATCGCCGAAACGGTGCGGCTGCTGGGCATCACCGGCCTGACCGCGGCCGGCCTCGACCCAGCGTTGGTGGACGACGTGGTGGCCAAGACGGGCAGCTCCAGCAGCACCAAGGGCAACCCGATCGACCTGACGGACAAGGAGCTGCACCGGGCGCTGGTCGCGGCCCTGTAGGCGGACGCATCGAACCGCTCGAAAACGGTTCCCCGCGGGCGAATTCGGGCAGCTCGCCGGTAGGCTCGAACGTCGTGGGGGAATTGCGGCCGCATGTCGCCGTCGGCGAACCCGGGAGCGGCTCGCGAGAATGCGGGTCGTCGGTCCGGATCCGCCTGCTCGGCGGGTTCTCGGTTGCGGTGGCCGGCACGCCCGTCAGCGACCCGTGGCGGCTGCGGAAGGCCAGGACCCTGGTCAAGCTGCTCGCCCTCGCCCCCGGGCGCCGACAACCGCGCGACCAGGTGACCGAGGTCCTCTGGCCGGGGGCAAGCCGTCGGGCCGGCATCAACAACTTCCATCAGGTCGTTCACGCCGTTCGGCGGGTGATCGGACCGGACGCGATCGCACTTGATGACACGGTTGTGCGCCTGAATTCGCCGGATGTCGTCACCGTCGACATCGACGATTTCGAGCGTGCCGCCGACGACCGGACGGCCGACCTCGACGTCACCCTGCGGGCGGCCCGGCTGTGGACGGGCCAGCTGCTCCCCGAGGACCTGTACGCCGATTGGGCGGCGGAGCCGCGGCGCCGGTTCGACGACCTGCATGCCACGTTGATCGCGCGACTCGGCCGGCACCTCGTGGAGGCCGGCCGGGTCGAGGACGCTCTCGCCCATCTCGAACCGCTCGCCGAGTCCCGGCCGGTGGACGAGGGTCTGCACCGCATGCTGATTCGGGCGTTGGCCGATTCAGGCCGGCGCTGGGACGCATTCGCCGCCTACGAGCGATTACGTTCGGCGGTCGACCAGGAGTACGCCGCCGAACCGGAGCCCCCGACCAGGGAGTTGTACCGCCGCCTGCTCACCGGGGGACCGTCGTCGGCGCCGGTGGCCGCGCACCGCCTGCCGGCACCGACGACCAGCTTCGTCGGCCGCCGCCGGGTGCTCGCGGAACTGGCGCAGGATCTCGGACGGACCCGGATGATGACGCTCGCCGGGGTGGGCGGGGTGGGCAAGAGCCGGATCGCGCTCGAGCTGGCCCGACACCAGTCCGGCCGGGCGGAGTTCCGGGACGGCGTATGGCTCGTGGAGCTGGCCGGCGTTGCGGAACCCAATGGGGTAGCCGCCACCTGCGCCTCGGCGTTGCGGGTCATCCTGCCCAGCGGGTCCGACCCCGTGGCGGCGCTGGCGCGCGAGCTCGCCGACCGGGCCCTGCTGCTGGTGATCGACAACTGCGAGCACCTGCTCGACGCGGTGTCCGCGCTGGTCGGCGAGCTGCTCGCGCGATGCCTCGACGTCGTGGTGGTGGCGACGAGCCGCGAACCGCTGGGACTCCCGGGCGAGCTGATCTACCGGGTGCCGTCGCTGGAGCTGCCCTCCGCGCCGGACGGCGCCGATCTGCCGGGACTGGCCAGGCTGGAGTCGGTGCAGCTGTTCGTCGAGCGGGCGCGCCTGGTCGTGCCGTCGTTCGCGGTCGGTCCCGACACCGCGGAACCGGTCATCCGCATCTGCCGGCAACTCGACGGCATTCCGCTGGCCCTGGAACTCGCCGCGGCTCGCCTTGCCCATCGGACGGTGGCCGAGCTCGCCGACGGACTCGTCGATGCCCTCACCGTGCTCGGCCAACAGCTGGGCCCGCGCGGCCGGGGCCGGCTGGATCGGCAGCAGACCATCGGCGCCACCCTCGAATGGAGCCATGCGATGCTCGCCGGGGACGAGGTGGCCGCCTTCCGGCGGCTGGCCGTCTTCGCCGGCGGATTCGACATCGCCGCCGCCGGGTCGATCTGTGGGATGGCGGACCCGGCGATCGTCGCCGCCGTCTCCCGGTTGGTCGACAAGTCCCTCGTCCAGGCGGACACCAGCGGCACGACGACCCGCTATCGGCTCCTCGAGGTCGTCCGCCAATTCGCGATCGCGCGGTTGATCGAGGCGGGTGAGGGCGACGACTGCCGGCGGCGGCACCTGCGGTTCTTCGTGGCCGCGGCCGGCGACCACGACCCCGACCGTCGGTCCGTGGTCGGCGAACCATCCGAGTGGTTCGATCTGGAGCAGGACAACCTGCGCGCCGCCATGTCCACGGCGCTGGTCGAGGATCCGGTCCAGGCGCTGCGTCTCGCGATCGCCACCTGGCGCTTCTGGGTCAACCGTGGACTCATCGGCGAGGGCGCCCGCTGGCTGGACAGCTCGTTGCGGGCGTACCCCGAGCGGTCCGCGTTGCGCGCCCGCGCCCTGTCGGCGCGATCGGTCCTGCTCGTCCGGCAGGGTCGGGACACCGAACTCGCGGACATCGGTGCCCAGATCGTCGACCTGCTCGACGAGTTCGGCGATCCAGGAGAGCGGGCCCACGCCAGGCACCAACGGGCCCTGTTGACGTTCATGGCCGGCGACTGGGGTTCGGCACTGGCGCAGACGGCCGAGGGGCTCTCGCAATCCGAGGATTCCCGGAGGTCACCGCCTCCGCCCGGCACCTCGCCGGGGTGCTGGCGCTGTCCCGCGGCGAACCTGCGACGGCGAAGGCCCAGTTCGAGGCCGCGCTCCGGGCGCTGGACCGGGTCCGCGACGATGCCCCGCCGTTCTTCGTCGCGATCACCATGGCGTGGCTCGTCGACGAGCGGCACCACCCACCGCTGCCTTTCGGCGAGGAGACGGTCCTCCTGGGCCGCCGGGTGGGTGCGAGCCAGGCCGTCGGCCACGTGCAGATCGCCCTGGCCCTGACCGAGCGGTTGGCCGGACATTGCGAGTCGGCCCTCGCCGGCATCGATCGGTCCCGGATCGAATTCCACCGGCTCGGTGACCGGTACGGGGAGGCGTACGCGTGGGCGCAACGTGGGCACACCCTGCGCTGGGACGGGCAGCACGCCGAGGCCGATCGGTGCCTGGCCATCTCCGAGTCGCTCCGGCGGGACCTGCGGGATCACCAGGCGGTGGCCATGGCGCTGATGGGTCGCGGTCTCAACGCGGCCGTGAGCGGGGACGCACACCGGTCCCGGGTGCTCGGCCGGGAGGCACTGGCCATGATGAGCCGGTCGGAGGATCGGGCGGGCTCATCGGTCGCCGAGGTGAACCTGGCCGTCACCGAGGTGATCGCCGGCGACCTGCCGGCCGCACTGGCCTGTCTGGATCGCAGCCTGCTGCATTTCCCGATCCCCGGTGGCCACCGCTCACTGGGCTGGCTGCAACTGCTGCGCGCCCATGCCCTGGGATGCCTGGGCGACATGCTCGGTGCCCAAGCGGCTCTCACCAGCGCCGAGACCGTCTTCGAGCGCATCGGGGAACGATCCGGTCTTGCCGCGGTGCAAAGAAGGCGCAAAGCGGGAGCACCTAATCTCCAGACAGGGCATCAGGCCCGGGGGAGGCGTCATGACACACCTGCTCGGTGAGGCGACCGTACGCGAACTCGAAGCCGATCTCACGGGTTCGCTGATCGCCCCGGGGGATCCGCGGTACGAGGACGCTCGGCGGGTGTGGAACCACGCCATCGACCGGCGGCCCGCGCTGATCGTGCAGGCCGGGTCCACCGATGATGTGGTTCGCGTCGTCCGCTTCGCCCGCAGCGAAGGGCTCCCGGTTGCGGTGCGCGGCGGCGGACACAACGTGGCCGGTTTCTCGACCTGTGACGGCGGGGTCGTCGTCGACCTCAAGCAGCTGGCCGACGTCCGGGTCGACCCGGAGACGCGTCGGGCCCTGGCCGGCGGGGGAACCACCTGGCGCACCTTCGACGCGGCCACCCAGATCCACGGTCTCGCGACCCCGGGCGGCCTGGTGTCCAGCACCGGCGTCGGCGGCTTCACCCTGGGCGGTGGCATCGGCCATCTCGTCCGTCGATACGGGTTGACCTGCGACAACCTGCTGTCCGCCGAGGTGGTCACGGCCGACGGCTCGGTGCTGACCGCCTCCGCGTCGGACCACCCAGACCTGTTCTGGGCGATCCGCGGCGGCGGCGGCAACTTCGGGGTCGTCACCACCTTCGAATTCGCCCTGCACCCGGTCGGCCCCACCGTTCTGGGTGGCGTCGTGTTCTACCCGGGCGACCGGGCGGTGGACGTGGTGCGTTCCTGGCGCGATCTGCTGACCGATGCGCCCGACGACCTGTCGTCGCTGGTCAATCTGACCGCCGCGCCGCCCGCGCCCTTCGTGCCCGCCGAATGGCACGGACGACAGGTGGTGGTCGTCGCCACCTGCTGGGCGGGAGACCCGGCCGCCGGTGAACCCGTGCTGCGGCCGTTGCGCGGCCTCGCCGAACCGATCGTCGACCTGATCGGCCCGATGCCCTATCTGGACCTGCAATCCAGCGTCGACCCGCTGTGGACGGCCGGGTCGGCGAACTACTTCACCTCGGCGTTCCTGGACGGCCTGCCGGACGCGGCCATCGACATCTGCGCCGACCGACCCCACCGATCGGCCGGGCCGCCCGCGCGGGCCGAGATCCACCTGCACCGCCTCGGTGGAGCGGCCGGTCGGGTGCCCGCCGCCGACACCCCGTTCCCCGACCGTGGGTCGCCCTTCCTGGTCAACTGCCTCGCCCGGACGGCGGAGGCGGCCGACCTGCCCGAGCAGATCGGCTGGGCCAGGGACACCCGGTCGGCGCCGGCCGCATTCGGCACCGGGGCGGCCTACGTGAACTTCGCCGATGACGCCCATGCGGACGGCCGGGCCGGCTATCCCACGTCGACCTTCACCGCCCTGCAACGGGTCAAGGACACGTACGACCCCACGAACCTGTTCCGGTTCAACGTGAACATCCCGCCCGGAGCCTGACCTTCCGCTTCGACCCAACTCGGCCCGCCGCACCGCCGGGCCTGCCCGCTGCTGCACTTTGCAGC
>JBIOVW010000196.1:0-2381 GCA_044867945.1 Nakamurella sp.
GGAGCCCCGGTGTGCCGGGCGAGGGCGGCGACCAGCGCGACCGCGCCGTTGTCCGGGTACCGGTTGATGCCGGCCGACTCGTGCACGACTGCATCGGCGATCGCCTGCGCGACGGCGGGCAGTGTCGGGAAGGACAGCTCGTTGGACGCGAGCTTGATCGCCCCCGGTACCGACCGACCGGGGGCGTAGGCGGGCAGGGTGTCCAATGCCGACCGGATCCGCACCGTCATGTCCGACCTCCCACTGTGCCGTATCCGGCCCCGGCGCCGAAGAATTGGCGCCCACGACCATAGCCGCCCCGCCGACACCGGTTGGACGGAACACGGGCGGACCCGGACCGAGGGGGAATGTCCACACCAACGCGCTGGAGGCGTGTGTCATCGACATATACCGATCCGGCTCCGTGAGCGGGTAAGAACTAACCATGAGTCGCAACGATGTGGTTCCCGAGGTGCTGTGGACGCCGAGCCCCGAACGGGTGGCCCGTGCGGCCATCACCGATTTCACGCAGTTCGTGGCCGACCGGACCGGGCGGACGTTCCCGGACTATGGGGCTCTCTGGGACTACTCGACCTCGGATCCGGCCGACTTCTGGGGCGCGATCGCCGACTACTTCCAGGTCCGCTGGTACGACCGGCCCACCGAGGTGTTGCCGGCGGCGGTCATGCCGGGGGCCGAATGGTTCGCCGGCGGGACGCTGAACTACGCCGAGCACGCGCTCGCCGGGCCGGACGATCCGGTCGCCGGGGAGCCGGCGCTGATCGCGGTCAGCGAGGACGGCACGGAGCAACTGCTGTCCCTGCACGAGCTGCGCGCGCAGGTCGGCGCCGCCCAGGAGGGCCTGCGCCGGCTCGGCGTCCGGCAAGGTGACCGCGTCGTCGCCCTGGTGCCCAACACCGTGCACGCCCTGGTCGGATTCCTGGCCACGGCCGCGCTCGGCGCGGTCTGGTCGTCCTGCTCGCCGGACTTCGGCGCGCCGTCGGTGATCGACCGGTTCACCCAGATCTCTCCGACAGTGCTCATCGCGGTGGACGGATACCGCTACGGCGGCAAGGCATTCCCGGTGGCGGATACCGTGACCAAGCTGCGCGAGTCGCTGCCGTCGCTGGCCGGTGCGGTGCACATCCCGGCGCTCGGCACCGCCGCGCCGGACGGGATGATCGGATGGGACGAGCTCGTCTCCGTCGCCGCCGAACCGACCTTCACCCCCGTGCCGTTCTCCGCCCCGCTGTGGGTGCTGTACTCGTCGGGCACCACCGGGCTGCCGAAGCCGATCGTGCACTCGGTCGGCGGGATCCTGCTCGAGCACCTGAAATCATTGCGCCTGCACTGGGACCTCGGCCGCGGCGACCGATTCCTCTGGTTCACCACGACGGGCTGGATGATGTGGAACTTCCTCATCGGGGGGCTGCTGGTGAACACCACCGTCATCCTGTACGACGGCAGTCCCGGCCACCCGGACCTGATGACGCTGTGGCGGCTGGCCGAGAAGCACCGGGTCACCCTGTTCGGCACCTCCGCACCGTTCATCGCGGCATGTGAGAAGGCGGGCCTGCGGCCGGCCGCCGAGCTCGACCTGACCGGTGTGGGGATCATCGGCTCGACCGGATCCCCGTTGTCCACCAGTGGTTTCCGCTGGATCCGGGAAGAGCTGGGCAGCGACATCCAGATCGTGTCGTTCTCCGGCGGTACGGACGTGTGCACCGGGGTGGTCGGCGGCGCGCCGACGGTGCCGGTATGGATGGGCGAGATCTCCTGCCGCGCACTCGGGGCCAAGGTCGAGTCGTACTCGCCGACGGGTGAACCGCTGACCGACGAGGTCGGCGAGCTGGTGATCACCGCGCCGATGCCGTCGATGCCGGTCTCCTTCTGGGGCGACCCGGACGGCAGTCGGCTGCGTGATTCGTATTTCGCCGAATATCCGGGTGTCTGGCGGCACGGCGACTGGATCCGGATCACCTCCCGCGGCTCTTGCGTGATCGAGGGCCGATCCGACGCCACCCTCAACCGCGGCGGCGTGCGGATGGGCACCGCCGAGTTCTACCGAGTGGTGGAATCCCTGCCCGAGGTGACGGATTCACTCGTGGTGGACACTTCGACCGCGGCCGGTGAAGGCGATCTGCTCCTGTTCGTGGTGCTTTCACCGGAGGCGGACGAGTTCGCGGTGACCGCCCAGGTGAAGAAGCGGATCCGCACCGAACTGTCGCCGCGCCATGTGCCCGGCGTCGTGGTGCGGGTGCCCGCCGTGCCGCGCACCCTCAACGGCAAGAAGTGCGAGGTGCCGGTCAAGCGGATCCTCGGCGGGATGGCGGTCGACGCGGCCGTGTCCCGCGATGCGCTGGCCGACCCGGCCGGCTTCGACGACTTCATCCGGGTGGCCT
>JBIOVW010000197.1:0-4811 GCA_044867945.1 Nakamurella sp.
GCACGTTTCGATCTCACGCTGGTCATTGCCGAACAGCCGGGCCGGCTGGCGGGGCGGCTCGACTACAACACCGACCTTTTCGACGAGCGGACGGTGCGCGGCCTGGCCGGCCGGCTCTCGATGGCCGTCGCTGCCCTCGGCGCGGATCCGGACCGGCGGCTGGCCGACGTGTCGCTGCTGGAACCCGGCGAGCGGCAGGAGCTGATGGTGGGCGGTCAACCGACGCTGGAGGCCTACCGGCGGGCGGCGTTGGTTCCCCGGCTCATCCTGGAGCAGGCGGCTCGGACCCCGGGTGAACTCGCCGTTGCAACCGGGGACGAGGATCTGGACTACCGCACACTCCTCGAACGCGCCCAGGCGCTGGCGGCTCGGCTGCGCTCGGTCGGGGTGACGCCGGAAACCGTCGTGGGACTGGCCCTGCCCGCCTCGTGCGGCGCGATCAGCGCCGTGCTCGGGGTCCTGCTCGCGGGCGGCGCCTACCTGCCGCTCGACGGCACCGTCCCGCCCAAGCGGCTGCGTGACCTGCTCGCCGATGCGCAGGCACCGGTGCTCGTCACCACGCGGGCCTGGACCGACCGCTTCGACGGCTATCCGGGGTCCACGATCTGCGTCGAAGATCTCGAACCGGTGCCCGACGTTCCGCACCCGTCGCAAGACCTGCACCCGGAACATCCCGCGTACGTCGTCTACACCTCGGGCTCCACCGGTCAACCCAAGGGCGTGGTGGTGTCGCACGCGGCGGCCCGCAACCTGGCGTTGACGTTCCGCGACCGGCACGGTTTCCGCGCCGGCGACCGGATCCTGATGGTCCCGCCGCTGTTCTTCGATGCCTCCGTCGGGGACATCCTGCCGGCACTGATCGCGGGCGCGACACTCGTGCTGCATCCAGATCCGGCCGCGCTCACCGGTCCCGGACTCCTGCGGTTCTGCGCCGAACAGGCGGTGACCACGGTCGATGCGCCGTCATCGCTCTGGCAACGGTGGATCGAGGACCTGGCGGGCACGGACCATGTCGTCCCGACCGGCCTGACCCGGATGATGGTCGGTGGCGAGCCGGTCCCGGTGGCCCGGGTTCGGGAGTGGGCGCAGCGGACCGGCGGGCGGGTCCGGCTGTACAACCACTACGGGCCGACCGAGGCGACGGTCTGCGCGACGACCTACGACACCGTTGACGGCCACGAACTCAACGGGCTCGCCGAGTTGCCGATCGGATCGCCGCTGCCGAACACACGGGTGTACGTGTTGGACCGGCGGGGCGATCTGGCCCTGTCGGGCGCGGTCGGGGAGCTGTGCATCGGCGGTGCCGGTGTGGCCCGTGGCTACCTCGGCCGTCCCGGCGTCACCGCCGCGGCGTTCGTCCCGGACCCGTTCGCCACCGAACCGGGCGCCCGGATGTACCGCACCGGCGATCTGGCCCGCTGGGGTGCACCCGGCCGGTTGGAGTTCCTGGGACGGCGGGACGGCCAGCTGAAGATCCGCGGCCGGCGTATCGAGGTCGGCGAGGTCGAGGCGGCCATCGGCCGGCACCCCGAAGTGCGGCAGGTCGCGGTGACCGCGCACGCGGGGCCGGGTGGGAGCCTGCGGCTCGTCGCGCACGTGGCGCCGGTGGGCCCGGGCGTCGTGTCCGGGCCCGAGCTGAGGGCCTTTCTGCGTGAGCGCCTACCCGAGTACCTGATCCCCTCGTCGTACCTGCTCGTTCCGGCCTTGCCGGTCACCCGCAACGGCAAGCTCGACCGGGCAGCGCTCCTGGCCGGCGGCGGGGGCGAAGTCGGTGGAGCGATCGACCGGGCCGGCGACGGTGGACGGCCGGCGTACTCCGAGCCGCGAACGCCCGCCGAACGGGCGATCGCCCAGATCTTCTCGGACGCTCTCGAGGTGGCCAGGGTCGGCCGTGCGGACGGGTTCATCGACCTGGGCGGGCACTCGCTGATGGCCGCAACGGTGCTCGCCAAGATCAACGAGGCATGCGGGGTCACCCTGCCGCTGCGGGTGATGTTCGATACCTCGACGCTCGAGGCGCTGGCAGCCGAGGTCGACGCCGCGCGGAACGGCACGGCTCGGCTGCCGGCCGCCGACGCCGAGGTCGACCTCCGCGCCGAGGCGGTTCTGCCGGCCGACATCCGGTCAGCAGGATCACATTTCGACAGTGCCGCCGGCCCTGAACGGATCCTGCTGACCGGGCCCACCGGCTTCCTCGGAGCGTTCCTGCTCGACGAGTTGCTCCGACGGACGAACGCACGTGTGCTGTGCCTGGTCCGGGCGGAATCGGTCGAGCAGGGCCGGGCCCGGCTGGCAGCGACGAGATCGCGGTGGGGTCTGGGACCGCGGAATCCGGCCGACGACGAGTACTGGGCGCGTATCGACGTCGTACCGGGCGACCTCGGGGCCGCGCGTCTCGGACTGTCGGACGACGACTACACGCGAGCCGTCGAAACGGTCGACGTCGTCTTCCACAGCGGCGGCCAGGTCAACTTCATCCAGCCATATGGCACCCTGCGACCGGCGAATGTCGCCGGCACCGTCGAGGTCCTCCGGCTGGCCGCGACCGGGCGGCCGTCGGCCGTGCACTACGTGTCCACCCTCGGGGTCTTCCTCGGCTCGACGTACGCGGGGCGTCGGGTGGACGAGCGGGATCGACCGGCGGATCCCACCGGCATCCACGGCGGCTACAACCAGTCCAAGTGGGTCGCCGACTCACTCGTCCGGCAGGCCGACGACCGGGGTGTGCCGGTGACCATCCATCGACCGGCGCGGATCACCGGCCACAGCACTTCCGGGGTGGGCAACACCGACGACTACTTCAGCTCGCTGGTCAAGGCATTCGTCGAGCTCGGGGTCGTCCCCGTTCTCGCCGGTGGTGAGGACATGGCGCCGGTGGACTACGTGGCCGCCGGCATCTGCCGGATGTCCTTGTCACCGCTCTCCTCCGGTCGCTCGTTCCACTACTACAACCAGCGCACGATCAGTTACGACCAGATCGCGGCGGAGCTGACGGCGGCCGGTTTCCGCGCCGAGCGGGCGGACTACCGCGATTGGCGGAGCAGGATCCGGCGTGGTGTCGCGGACGGCACGGTGACCTCCTTCGCGCCGTACGCGGCGGCCCTGCCCGACACCGAGCCGGACGACGACCAGCCGAGGTTCGATTGCACGTCAACGGAGCTCGCGGCGGCACAGCACGGGCTGGTGTGCCCGCCGGCGGACGGGGTGCTGCTGCGTCGCCAACTGAATCACTGGGTCGGCAGCGGCTTCCTGCGCGCACGAACGGCACCGGGATGATGCGTGCCATCGACGCCGGCACGTCGGATCCGCCGGTTCCGCAGGTCGGGTCGAAGCCGGACGGTCCAGCCGTTCCGCCCGACGTGTCATCGCCGACCGACGGGCCGGCGCCCGGCGGTGGGCTCGGCGGCTTCGGCGTTCTGTGGGTCAGCCAGCTGATCTCTCTGGTGGGGTCAAGCCTCACCGGATTCGTGCTCGGGGTGTGGGTCTATCAGACGACTGGATCGGCCACCCAGTTCGCGCTCATCTCCATTGCCTCGGTGGTACCGGCGATCGCCGTCGCGCCGTTCGCCGGCGTGCTGGCCGACCGGGTGGATCGTCGGCGCATCATGGTGCTGGCCGACGCCGGCGCCGGGGCGGCCACCGCCGTGATCGCCCTGTTGCTCTGGACCGGGCGGCTCGAGATCTGGCACATCTACCTCACTGCGGCAACCGCCGCCGCTTTCAACGCCGCCCACTCCACCGCGTTCCTCGCGATGCTCCCGCGGCTGGTGCCGGCCAGGCAGCTCGGCCGAGCCAACGGCCTGATGCAGATGGTGCTGGCAGCGCAGATCGCCGCCCCCCTGCTGGCCGGCCTCCTGCTCGAGACGATCGGGCTGCGTGGTGTTCTCGTCGTCGACCTCGGCTCGATGGTGGTGGGCATCACGCTGCTGCTGTCGGTGCGCCTCTCACCGGCGGCGACCAGGCCACCGGTGACCGGGGCGCAAGTCTCGCTCGTCGAGGACCTCGGTCACGGGCTGCGCTACCTGTGGCCACGACCGGGCCTGCGCACGCTCGCCCTGGTCTTCGGCGGCTTCAACTTCCTCTTTGCACTCGCGGGCGTGCTGGTGCAGCCGCTGATCCTGTCGTTCGGCTCCGCGACGACCCTCGGCCTGCTGATGTTCGTCGGCGGAGCCGGCCTGTTCATCGGCAGTCTGGTGATGTCGGTGTGGGGCGGCCCGCGGCGCAGGGTCCGGGGCATCCTGGTGTTCCTGGTCATCGGCGGGTTCGCCCTGATACTGCACGCCCCCCGACCGTCGCCATGGTTGATCGGGGTGGCGGCGCCGCTGTTCCTGTTCACCCTGCCGATCCTCAACGGCACGGTGATGACGATCGTGCAGACCGAAGTCCGGCCGGCGTCGTTGGGGCGGGTGATCGCCACCGTGCAGATGCTCTCGCAGATCGCCGGTCTCGGCGCGTTCGTGGTCGCCGGGCCGCTGGTCGACCGGGTGGCAGAGCCGGCCATGGCCGACGCAGGAGTGCTGGCCGATTCCTTCGGCAGCCTCATCGGAACCGGCGAGGGCCGCGGCATGGCCCTCGTCTTCGGGGGCATCGGAGCCGCCATGCTGCTGCTCGCAGGTTTCGCGTCCACCCGCCCCAAGCTGCGCGCGCTGGACCACGAGCCCCCGGAAACGGTTCCGCAGGCCGACAGTCCCTTGCAACGGAGCGACCCGGCCAAGGGCATGGCAACCACCGGGCGTCACCGCTCGGGCGGGGTCGCGCGGTACCGCCCACTCAGAGCATCCACCGGCCGCCATCGACGCGGCCACCATTGA
>JBIOVW010000198.1:0-4008 GCA_044867945.1 Nakamurella sp.
GGTCGACTCCTCATCTTTGGTTTGACCATAGGGATGCACCGTGGCCATCACGACCACCTTCCCGACCACTGTCCTGACCGCTGCCGACCACGTCGACGCCTGGGCCGGATTCGTCCCCGGACCCTGGCGTGAAGGCGTCGACGTGCGGGACTTCATCCAGCGCAACTACACGCCCTACACCGGCGACGACGGCTTCCTGACCGGCCCGACCCCGCGGACCACCGCGATCTGGCACACCCTGGCCGGCATGTTCCCGGAGGAACGGGCAAAGGGTGTCTACGACATCGATGCCACCGTGCCCGGATCCATCACCTCGCACGGCCCCGGCTACATAGACAAGGACAACGAGATCATCGTCGGCCTGCAGACCGACGCCCCGCTCAAGCGGGCGATCATGCCCAACGGCGGCTGGCGGATGGTCGAGGACGCGCTGAAGACCTACGGATACGAGCCCGACCCGATCGTCAAGAAGATCTTCACCACCTACCGCAAGACCCACAACCAGGGCGTCTTCGACGTGTACCCGCCGGGCGTGCGGGCCGCGCGCAAGTCCGCCATCATCACCGGCCTGCCGGATGCCTACGGCCGCGGCCGGATCATCGGCGACTACCGCCGGGTCGCCCTGTACGGGGTGGACAGGCTGATCGCCGCCAAGCAGGCCGACCGGGCGGTGCTGGACGAGCTCGCCTCCGTCGAGGACGTGATCCGCGACCGCGAGGAGAACACCGAGCAGATCCGCGCGCTGGCCGAACTCGTGCAGATGGCGGCGAGCTACGGCTTCGACGTCAGCCGGCCCGCGGTGACCGCGCGCGAGGCCATCCAGTGGCTGTACCTGGCCTACCTGGCCGCGGTGAAGGAGCAGAACGGCGCGGCCATGTCGCTCGGCCGGACCGCCACCTTCCTGGACATCTACCTGCAACGTGACCTGACCGCCGGCCTGATCACCGAGCAGGACGCCCAGGAGATGATCGACGACCTGGTCATCAAGTTGCGGATCGTGCGCTTCCTGCGCACGCCGGAGTACGACGCGCTGTTCTCGGGCGACCCGACCTGGGTCACCGAGACGATCGGCGGGGTCGGCGAGGACGGTCGGCCGCTGGTCACCCGCAGCTCCTTCCGGATGCTGCAGACCCTGTACAACCTGGGCCCGGCGCCCGAGCCGAACCTGACCGTGCTGTGGACCGACAGGCTCCCGCAAGGGTTCAAGGAGTTCTGCGCGAAGGTGTCCATCGACACCTCGGCGATCCAATACGAGTCGGACGAGCTGATCCGCGCCAGCTGGGGCGACGACGCCGCCATCGCCTGCTGCGTGTCGGCGATGCGCGTCGGCAAGCAGATGCAGTTCTTCGGCGCCCGGGTCAATCTGGCCAAGGCCCTGCTCTACGCGATCAACGGTGGCAAGGACGAGGTCTCGGGTGCCCAGGTGGCACCGGTGACCCAGCCCGTCACCGACGACACCCTGGTCTTCGACGACGTCGAGGCCCGGTTCGACACCATGCTCGAGTGGTTGGCCAAGACCTACGTCGACGCCCTGAACTGTGTGCACTACATGCACGACAAGTACGCGTACGAGCGGCTGGAGATGGCGCTGCACGACAGGACGATCCTGCGCACCCTGGCCTGCGGCATCGCCGGCCTGAGCGTGGTCGCCGATTCGCTGTCGGCCATCAAATACGCCAAGGTGCACCCGATCCGCGACGAGAACGGACTGATCACCGACTATCTGGTGGACGGCGAATTCCCGACGTTCGGCAACGACGACGACCGGGTCGACCGGATCGCCGTCCATGTGGTCCGCGAGTTCATGCAGAAGATCCGCCGGCAGCCCAGCTACCGGGGTGCGGTGCACACCCAGTCGGTGCTGACCATCACCTCGAACGTGGTGTACGGCAAGGCTACCGGCAACACCCCGGACGGCCGGCGCAAGGGTGAGCCGTTCGCTCCAGGCGCCAACCCGATGAACGGGCGGGACCGGCACGGCATGCTGACCAGCGCGCTGTCGGTGGCCAAGCTTCCGTAGGACCAGGCGCAGGACGGCATCTCGCTGACCTCGACGGTGGTGCCGAGCAGCCTCGGTCGCACCAAGGACGAGCAGGTGCTCAACCTGGTCGGCCTGCTGGACGCGTACATGGTCTCCAGCGGCTTCCATTTGAACGTCAACGTGCTCAACCGGGAGACCCTGCAGGACGCCATGGAGCACCCGGAAAACTACCCGCAGCTGACGATCCGGGTGTCCGGATACGCGGTGAACTTCGTCCGGTTGACCCGCGAACAGCAGCTGGACGTGCTGTCGCGGACGTTCCACGGAGCTCTGTGACAGCCATGACCGCCGTTCTCGACCGGGCCAGGGACGCCCGGCTGGCCGCGGTGCGGGAGGGCACCCTGGGCAGCGTGCACTCCTGGGAGCTCGTCACCGCCGTCGACGGCCCCGGCACCCGGCTGACCTACTTCCTGTCCGGCTGCCCGTTGCGCTGCCTGTACTGCCAGAACCCGGACACCTGGAAGCTGCCGGACGGGGTGCCGACGACCATCGACGAGGTTCGTCAGCGGATCCTGCGGTATGCGCCGGTGCTGCGTGCCACCCACGGCGGGCTCACCGTGTCCGGTGGCGAGCCGCTGCTGCAGACCACCTTCCTGGGCCGGATGCTGTCCTACGCCAAGGAGCTCGGTCTGCATACAGCCGTGGACACCTCCGGCTACCTCGGCGCCCGGGTCTCCGACGCCCTGCTGGACGACGTGGATCTCGTCCTGCTGGATGTGAAATCCGGGCTGCCCGAGACGTACAAGAGGGTGACCGGGCGGGAGCTGGCACCGACCCTGGCCTTCGGGCGCAGGCTGGCCGACCGGGGCACGCCGAAGATCTGGATTCGGCACGTCCTGGTGCCCGGGCTGACCGATGCGGTCGACAACGTCGATGCGGTCGCCGACTACGTGGCCGAGCTGGCCGGTCGGGGCGCCGGCGGCGCGGTCGAGCGGGTGGAGGTGCTGCCGTTCCATCAGATGGGCCGGGACAAGTGGCACCAGTTGGGCATCACGTATTCGCTGGAGGACACGCAGCCACCGAGTGCGGAACTGGTGGAGCGGGTGCGCGGGCAGTTCCGTGCGCGGGGCCTTGGCACCTACTGAACTGCACGTCTACCGAGCAGCTCCATTCCGGCCGAGCGGCCGGTCAGCGCCAGCAGGATCGCGCTGACCGGACCCTCGGCCGTTGCCCCGTCGCCCAACCGTGAAGTCGACATCGGTGGCGACGAACCGGATTCCGGGGTGGCGTCGTTGCGCGTTGAACGGGAACCCGCGGGTGTATGCGAAATGCGCGGCCGCACGGGCGGGTTCGGTCGGCATCGGGTGGATGCGGCCCAGCGGGATCGCGATGTCCTGGCTGTGCACCAGCACGTCCACCAGGGGGTCGAGCGGCTTGGTGAGGGGTGGCCGAGCCCGCGACGCGCGCGTTCGTGGTGGATCGTCGTCCACAGCTCGTCGCCGTCCATGTCGACCGCCTTGTAGTAAGCTTTTCTGACCAAAATAGTTCCTGACCGATGTCAAGGGGTGCGGTGCGATGGAGGACGTCAACGTGCCGACGCTGATGTTCATCGCCTACCGGCACGTGGAGAACCGGGTGCTGGCCGCCGTTCTCGACGCCGGCTACCAGGTCACGCCGGCCCAGACGCGGATCTTCCAGCGCATCGGCCCGCACGGCACGCGGTTGACGGCGCTCGCCGAGCAGGCGCAGGTGACCAAGCAGACCGCCGGCGCGCTGGTCGACCAGCTGGCCGCCGCCGGATACGTGGATCGCCGGCCGGATCCGTCGGACGCCCGGGCCCGGCTGGTGTGCATCAGCGACCTGGGTCGCCGGGCGTGGGCGGTGGCGACCGCGGAACTCGACCGGGTGCAGGCCGAGTGGGTGGCGCATCTCGGGGCCGACCAGTGGACCGCGCTACACCTGTCGTTGACGCGGCTGCGGGAGATCACCGACCCGTACCGGTAGCGCCGCCGTTGCGCACATTCGCG
>JBIOVW010000199.1:0-8241 GCA_044867945.1 Nakamurella sp.
ATCCGTGCCCGATTTGCCCGGGTCAGCGCCGCGTTGATCAGCCCGACTGCCACCCGCACACCCGCCCGCTCGACGGGACGGCATCGCCGGGGTGGATCGCGGCATGGTCATGGTGCGGTCTCGATGGCGACGTTCCGCAGTTCCCGCTTGCGGATCTTGCCGCTGGAGGTCCTCGGCATGTCGTCGACCGTCACCACGGTCTTGGGGATCTTGTAGCGGGCCAGCCGGCCGGCCAGGTGCGCCTTGAGCTGGTCCTCGGTCAGGCTGTGGCCGGGGCGGAGTTGAACGTAGGCACGGGGGACCTCACCCCACTTCTCGTCCGGCACTCCGACCACGGCGACGCTGCCGACGGCCTCCAGCTCGAGGATGATCTGCTCGATCTCGGCCGGGTAGATGTTCTCCCCACCGGAGATGATCATGTCCTTGAGCCGGTCGGAGATGAACAGGAATCCGTCCGTGTCCAGGTAGCCGATGTCGCCGGAGCGGAACCAGCCCTCGTCGAGCGTGGACTCGGCGCTCGCCTCGGGTCGATTCCAGTAGCCGCCGATCACGTTCGGGCCCTGGATCTGGATCTCTCCCGGCTGACCGGCAGGCAGTACCGCCCCGGTCTCGTCGGCGATGCGGATGTCGGTGAAGAAGTGCGGCAGGCCGGCCGACCCGGCCTTGGCCCTGGAGTAACGCGGTTGCAGACTCGTTGCCCCGGGTGAGCTCTCGGTCATCCCGTAGCCGCCGGTGAATGCGAGTCCACGTTGCTCGTAGGCGTCCAGCACCCGGGTCGGCACCGCGGAGCCGCCGCAGGTGAGCATCTGCAGCGAGCTCAGGTCGGTGGCCGGCCAGGCCGGGTGCTCGCAGATCAGCTGGAAGGTGGTGGGCACCCCGGACAGTGAGGTGACCCGATGCTGCTCGACGAGTTCGAGGACCCGGCCGGCGTCGAAATGCGCCTCCAGCACCACGGTGCCGCCCTTGAGCAGCATCGGCAGCACGCCCATGCCCAGGGCCGCGGAGTGGAACATCGGGGAGATCATCAGGGCCACCGACCGCGTCGACAGCTCGTAGTCCACCAGCACGTTGAAGCTGTTCCAGGCGATGTTCTGGTGGGTGAGCACGGCGCCCTTGGGATGGCCGGTGGTGCCCGAGGTGTACTGGATCATCGCCGGATCGGACAATTCCACCGCCTCGTCCCGGTGCTCCGGCGACGCGGCCGCCACGACCTGGTCCAGATGCTCGACGTCGGCGACGCCGACCGGGCCGTCGGCGACGATCCGCCGGCGCACCCCGGTGCCGTCGCTGCCGACCGCCGCCAGCCGAGTCAGCTCGGCCGAGTGGATGAGTGTGCCGGCACCCGAATCGCTGAGGGCGAAAGCGATCTCGGGCGCGGCGAGCCGGGTGTTCAACGGCACGAACACCGCGCCGAGCGTGCCTGCCGCGAAGAAGGTCTCCAGGAATGACGGGTGGTTCTCACCGAGGTAGGCGACCCGGTCGCCGGGGCCGACGCCGCCGGCGGCCAGTGCGTCGGCCAGCCGGTCGATGCGGTCGGCCATCGCGTCATAGGTGATCGTGCGCTCGCCGGTGATCAGCGCCGGCTGACCGGCCGACTTGACCCGGCGCCGGTGGATCCAGGTGCCGGTTCCCTTGTTTCTCATTGTCTTTCGGACCTTCCCGTTTCGGGCACGTCGATGTGCGGTGACCGGTGGGCGGTCAGCGGTAGAAGCGGTAGACGCCGCGGGCGACGACGGCGGGGCGCCCGGCGCCCTCGACCTCGATGGTCTGGTCGACGGTGAGCTGGATGCCGTCGCCCTTGACCTGGGTCACCTCGGCGACGACGCCGCCCATCCGGATCCGGGCGCCGACCGGCACCGGCGAGACGAAGCGGACCTTGTCGAGGCCGTAGTTCACCTTGGTCGTCACGTCCTTGACGTCCAGCAGTTCACCCCACATCGGGATGGCCAGGGACAGCGACAGGAAGCCGTGCGCGATCGGCCCGCCGAACGGGCCGTCCTTGGCCCGCTCCGGGTCGGTGTGGATCCACTGGTGGTCGTCGGTGGCGTCGGCGAACGTGTTCACCCGGTCCTGGGTGATCTCGCGGTACTCGGTGAATCCCAGGTCCTTGCCGGTCAGTTCCTTGGCCTCGTCGAAGGTCACGATGGTCGTCATGGTGTTTGTCCTCTCGTTGGGAAGTATTGCCCGATAATGTGTGTCAGTGCTGGATGGCGGTCAGGTCGTTGTGCCGTCCCTCCCGGATGATCAGCACCGCGACGGCGCTGATCACGCCCATCACCATCAGGAAGATGGCCACCGGGTAGATCTGGCCGCCGCTGTTGCGGAACAGGGTGGCCAGCAGCGCCGGGGTGAAGCCGCCGCCGAGCAGGGTGGCCAGCTGATAGCCGAGCGAGGCGCCGGTGTACCGGGCGCCGGTGCCGAACTGCTCGGAGATGAACGCGCCGAGCGGGCCGTAGATCAACGACTGCAGCTGCAGGCCGATGATGAATCCGAGGGTCACGATGATCGCGTTGCCCGACCCCCACATCCAGAAGAACGGAAAGGTCAGCACCACCCAGAGCAGGCAGCCGGCCACCAGCACCGGACGACGGCCGAACCGGTCGGAGAGCCAGCCGGCGGCGACCACCCCGAAGATGGCCAGGAAGGAGGCCAGGGAGTACCCGAACAGCAGCGACGAGCGGTCGGTGCCGTTCTGCACCGCGTAGGTCTGGGCGAAGGTCGCCATGGTGACCTGGAACGCGAACGCGGCGCCCGCGCCCAGGGCGGTCAGGATCAGCGCCTTCGGCCGGCGCAGCACCGACCACAGCGGCAGCGGCGCCTTGGCGTGCTCGGTCTTCTCCGCCTCGGCCAGCGCCTGCAGGAACACCGGGCTCTCGGACACCCGGGTGCGGATCCAGATGCCGATGGCCAGCAGCACACCGGACAGCAGGAACGGGATCCGCCAGCCCCAGTTGAAGAACTGCTCCTGCGGCAGCAACGCGAACAGCCCCAGCAGCAGGCTGCCCAGCAGGGCGCCGGACGGTGCGCCGGCGTTGACGAAGGACGCGGCGAATCCACGCTTGCGGGATTCGGCGTGCTCCAGTGCCATCAGCGCGGCGCCGCCCCATTCGCCGCCGACCGCGATGCCCTGCGCGACCCGCAGGGCGACCAGGATGACAGCGGCCCACCCGCCGATCGACACCGAGCCGGGCACCAGGCCGATCAGGAACGATGCGAGGCCCATGATGAACATGGTCAGCACCAGCATCTTCTTGCGGCCGATCCGGTCACCGAAGTGACCGAACAGCACACCGCCGACCGGGCGGGCCAGGTAGCCGGCGGCGAACGTGCCGAAGGAGAAGATGACCTGGGTGAACGGGTCCAGCCCGCCGAAGAACACGGTCGGGAAGACCAGTGCCGCCGCGGAGCCGTAGAGCAGGAAGTCGTAGAACTCGATGGTGGAGCCGAGGTAGCCGGACAGGATGACCCGGCGGACCTCCTTGCGCTTCTCCACGTCGTGTGCGGTGGCCGGCTCGGCACCGCCGCCGATGATCGTCATTGATGTCTCCTTCAGCAGTGTGGGGTAGGTGAGGCCGCCCGCCTGATGGTCAGGGGGCGCCGGAATGCCGGGTGGTGCGGTCAGCGGACGAACGCGCTCAGGCCGGTGATGGCGCGACCGAGGATCAGCGCGTTGATCTCGTGGGTGCCCTCGTAGGAATAGACGGCCTCGGCGTCCGCGTGGAACCGGGCGACGTCGGTGGCCAGGGTGATGCCGTTGCCGCCGCAGACTTCACGGGCGAGGGCGACGGTCTCCCGCATGTTCAGGCTGGTCAGCATCTTTGCCAGGGCGGAGTCCTCGTCCCGGTAGATGCCCTGGTCCTGCAGTTGGGTCAGGCGGACGACCACCCCCAGGGAGGCGGTGACGTCGGCCAGCATCCGGGCGAGCTTGTCCTGGATGAGCTGGTAGCCGGCCACCGGCCGGCCGAACTGCGTGCGGGTGGTGGTGTACCGGACGGCGGCCTCGTAGGCGCCGGCGGTGACGCCGGTGGCGATCCACGCGACGTCCGAGCGCATGGCGCGCAGCATGTCGGCGACGTCGGCGAACGTGTCCACCTTCTGCAGACGGGCCGATTCCGGAACCTGCACATCGGTGAGCGTGATGTCGGCGTTCTGCATCATCCGCAGCGCGGTCTTCCCGCCGATCTTGGCGAGATGCACACCCGGCTGCTCCCGCGGCACGAGGAACGCGCGCACCGCTCCCGTCGGTTGTTCGACGGCGAAGACGACCAGCACGTCAGCAGTGCATGCGCCACCGATCCACCGCTTGGCGCCGTTGATCACCCACTGGTCACCGTCCCGGCGAGCGGTGGTGGCAAGTCCCCGGGCGATGTCGGAGCCGTGCTCGGGCTCGGTAAGCGCGAAAACGCCGGTGAGGTCGAAGCTCTGGATCCGCGGGTCGAGCTCGGCGGCCTGCGCCGGGCTGCCGCCGCGGTTGACCGCCGTGCGGAACAGGCCCGACTGCGCGTTGTACATGGTGACGACGGAGGCGTCCGTGCGGGCCAGCTCGAAGTTGCGGAACCCGTGGTACAGGCCGCTGGGCTCCACCCCGGTCGAGGTGATCTCCGCCGGCCGCATCAGGTTCAGCTCGATCAGCGGCGGCAGGATCTGGTGGGGGAACTCGCCGCGCTCCCAGTAGTCGGCGAGCAGCGGCTGCACCCGGGTGTCCAGCACCTCGCGCAGCCTGCCCAGGACACGGCGTTCGGCCGGGGTGAGCAGGTCGGCGTAGCGATAGATGTCGGCGGTGATCTCAGGCATGGTGACAGTCATCGGGCAACCCAATCGATGGTTGGCTCGGCAAGCCTCGCTCAGCCGAGCCCGAGGACGCGAACGGCGTTGTCCTTGAGGATCTTCGGCCGGACCTGGTCCTTCAGGTCGAGGTTCGCGAAGTCGGCCAGCCACCGTTCCGGGGTGATCAACGGGAAGTCGGACCCGAACAGCACCTTGTCCTGCAGCAGCGAGTTGGCCTGCCGGACCAGTTGCGGGGGGAAGTATTTCGGCGACCAACCGGACAGGTCGATGTACACGTTCGCCTTGTGGGTGGCCACCGCGATCGCCTCGTCCTGCCACGGCACCGACGGGTGCGCCATGATGATCGTCAGGTCCGGGAAGTCGGCGGCCACCGCGTCCAGCAGGATCGGGTTCGAGTAGCCCAGCTTGATCCCGAAGCCGCCGCGGGTGCCGGCGCCGATCCCGGTCTGCCCAGTGTGGAAGACCACCGGCAGCCCGAACCCGGCCAGCGCCTCGTACAGCGGGTAGTGGACCCGGTCACCGGGGTCGAACCCCTGCACCGACGGGTGGAACTTGAACCCGCGGACCCCGTGGTCGCCGACCAGCCGCTTGGCCTTCTCGATCGCCCCGGCCCAGGTCAGCGGGTCGACCGAGCCGAACGGGATCAGCACATCGCTGTTGCGGGCCGCGCCGGCGGCGATGTCCTCGCTGCTGTTCGCCGGGTGCCCCAGGTTGGTGCCGGCGTCCACCGTGAACACCACGGCGGCCAGGTCCAGCCGACGGTAGTGCTCGGCGATCTCGTCCAGACCCGGGCGCTTCGGAGTGGCCCTGAAGTAGGCGGTGGCCGCGTCCAGGATCGGCTGCGGCAGGGCGCAGTGGCCGTCCTCGCCCACCTCCACGTGCACATGCGTGTCGATCGCCTTGACGGCATTCACATCGATGCCCAGCTGGTAGGCCATGGCCGTCACCGACCCGCCGGGGCGGGCTCGAGCTCGGCCGGCAGGGCGGGGAACTTCTCCCCCACCGACTGGGTCGCGTCCAGCAGCTGCCCCTTGGCCTGCGTGAGGTCGGCCGCGGACCAGCCGCCGTCGTGGAACAGGTTCAGCACCGGCTCGGGGTGCGACCACACCTGGATCCGGTCGCCGCCGGCGCCGATCACCTGACCGTTGATCCCGGCCGCGTCGTCGGAGGCGAGGAACGCGATCAGCCCGGCCACGTCGGTGGCGGTGCCGAAGCCGATCTCCTTGCGGAAGAACTCAGGCATCTGCTCGCCGGCCTCGTCCGCGGCGACGGCGGCGGCGAAGTAGGGCACGGTCTTGGTCATCGCGGTCGCGGCAACCGGGATCACGGCGTTCACGCACACCCCGGACTTGCGCATCTCCAACGCCCAGGTGCGGACCATGCCGACGATGCCGGCCTTGGCCGCCGCATAGTTGGTCTGCCCGAAGTTGCCCCGCTGCCCGGTCGGCGAACCGATCGCGATGATCCGGCCGGCCACCTCGTTGCCCTTGAAATAGGCGTACGCCTCCCGGACACAGGTGAACGTGCCCCGCAGGTGCACGTTGACCACCAGGTCGAAGTCGTCGTCGGTCATCTTCAACAACGACTTGTCCCGCAGCACCCCGGCGTTGGTGACCAGGATGTCCAACCGGCCGAACTGCGAGACGGCGGTGCGCACCAGTTGCTGCGCGGTCTCGGTCGGGCCGACCGGCGCAACCACCGAGGTCGCCCGGCCACCCGCCTCGACGATGGATGCGACGGCCTTCTCGGCCACCGCCGCGTCGACATCGTTGATCACCACCGCGGCACCCTGCGCGGCCAACTCCTGCGCGTACGCCAGCCCCAGACCACGTCCGGATCCGGTGACGATCGCAACCTTGCCTTGCAACGACACAACAAGCTCCCTTGCTCAGAACGACTGATCCACGGTGACGGCCGGGACGGCCAGGTGCCGTCCCCTCGTGCTCGATGACTCAACGATGACATCAGTCGTTGAAGTTGTCAACGATTGATGCAGACAACTTTGCGCGACTTGCCCGGCGTCGTACACTTGACGACGTCAACCATGGACAACTGCACGGATCAGGAGGCGCGGCGATGACCCGAGCAGCTGCGGTCGCAGGTCGGACCGAACCCGAGGAGGGGCCGGAGGCCGGCCGATTCACCACGTCGGCGCTGGCCGGCGACATCCCCTTCCTGCTGGCCAGGGCCCGCGCCGCCGCCATCGGCCGGGCGAACGCCGCGCTGGCCGAGGTGGGCCTGAAGGTCCGCAGCTTCTCCGTGCTGTGGCTGGCCGGGGAGGGCTTGAATCCGTCCCAACGCGAGCTGAGCGAGTTCCTCAACCTCGATCCCAGCCAGATCGTGCCGTTGATCGACGAACTGGAACAGCGCGGAGCGGTGACCCGGCAGACCGATCCCCGCGATCGCCGCTCCCGGATCATCGTGATCACCGCCGCCGGTCGGCGGCTGTTGCGCAAGGCACGGTCCCTCGCCGAGGCCGCCGACGACCGCAGCCTGTCCGCACTCACCCCCGACGAACGCGCGACGCTGGGCGAGCTGCTCACCAAGGTCGTCTTCCGGCCGGCGGACTGACCGGGCGTCGGCAATTGATCATGGACAACACGCCCTCATTCGGCCGGAATGAGGGCGAGTTCTTCATGATCGACTGCGAGCCTCCGGAACCGAAAAGCCGGTGAGCGCAGTCGTGGGTCGGACGTAGCCTGGCGGGCGCCATGGCCACGACCACGACCACCCCGATCAGTACCGACCCCGGGCTCACCGAGCCGAGGCCGGGCGTCGACACGCACGTACCAGCGGTCGCGAGTCTGCGCAGGCTGCTGCCCTACGCCCGCCCGGCCCTGCCCGCGCTGATCCTCAGCGCGCTGGCCGCGTTGATCGCGACGCTGTGCGCGATCACGTTCCCGCTGGTCATCCAATACATCATCGACGGCCCGATTCGCGCGAAGAACCCGGCCGGGCTGTGGGTCCCCGGCATCGTGCTGTTGGTGCTCGGGATCGTCGAGGCCGTTCTGTTCTGGGCGCGCCGCATGCTGTCCGCCCGGCCCACCATGCGGGTGGAGGCGGCCATGCGGGCGGCGATCTACGACCATCTGCAGAATCTCCCGGTCGCCTTCCACGACCGGTGGCCGGCGGGGCAGCTGATGTCGCGGGCGGTGTCCGACCTGGCCACCATCCGGCGGTTCCTGGCATTCGGCCTGGTGTTCCTGTTCGTCAACCTGACGACCTTCCTGGTCGGCCTGGCGATCCTGCTGGTGCTCAGCCGGCAGTTGGGCCTGATCATCGCGCTGATGGCCGTCCCGCTGGTCGCGCTGTGCTTCCGGTACGAGACCCGCTACCAGGTGCTGGCCCGACGCAGCCAGGACCAGGTCGGCGACCTGGCGACGATGGTCGAGGAGTCCGTCCTGGGCATCCGAATCCTCAAGGCATTCGGCCGCAGTGGGCACTATGGTCGGC
>JBIOVW010000200.1:0-2583 GCA_044867945.1 Nakamurella sp.
TCCTGGGGGTCGGTGTGGCGGGCCAGGCTCTGCGCGTCGCGAAGTGGGACACCGGCGTCGAGGGCATTCGTGATCGCGGCGTGCCGCAACGAGTGCGGGCTGACGTGCCGAGGGATGCCGCGGCCCGCGATGCGTTGCACCATCCGGTGGACGTCGCGCCGGTCGATCGGCTTCCCGGAGTTGGCACGCAGCACGAGGGGCCGGGAGGTGCGCTGCCCGCGGCAGGCCTCCAGCACGCGCAGGACCGGGACGGTCACGGGCATCGTGGCTGGCTTGTTGCCCTTGCCGACCAGGTGCAGCTCCCGGTGGCCGCGCGGGGTGTCGATGTAGTCCTCGATCCGCACCGCCGCGGCCTCGGAGGCACGGAGGGCGTTGATGCCGAGCAGGTACGCCCGTGCGCCTGCGCCATGGTGGACGGTGATGGTCTGGACGACCTGCAGGAACCGGATCAGCTCCAGCCGGTCCAGTCCTTGGGTGCGGGGCTCGTCCCGGTGCAGCTTGGGGAGCCGGGCGTAGACGGCGGGTCCGCGGCGATGAGCCCGTCGTGAGCGAACCGGAAGCCCGCGACGCCGCGCATCATGGTGGTCACCGAGGACTCCATCAGCCCGGCCTCACCCCGTTGACGGATGTACAGCTCGACATGGGCACGCTGGATCCCGAGCAGCGGGTCCAGGCCGTTGGTCTCACACCAGCCGAACCAGCGCCGCCGCTGCGCGGCGTACGGGACGTGGGTGCGGCCGGAGTATCGGGCCGGGTAGGACACCGCCGCCAGCTGTGCGGACGTCATCGACGACGGCTGGAACGGCAACAGCGTGGTCGGGCTGGACATGGGGTCACCTCACGCGGCGACGGCGCGGTGGCCCAGCCACGCTCGCCGCCCACGCGACGAGGCACCCAACGACGTGCACCTAATCCGACCGCCTGTGTGTCCACAGGCGGCGAAATGACACGGCCGCGAGCGCACGCTACGCGGCTACTTAAGGTTTGGGGTACGGCACCGGCCTGGCCGGGCTGTTGTCGAGGTGCTCGGTGGGATCGCTCGCTTCGCGGCTGCCCAGCTTGTTGCTGTGGCTCATTTTCGGACTGCGTTCCCGCCGGGCGCCGCTGGTGAGGTCGTGGCCCAAGAGGGGATTGCCCAAGGCTCAAAGTAGCTCTGCCCGCCCTTGCCGACCGATGTCCGCTCAGAGGGTCAGGAGGCAGCAGATGGGCCGTGTGATCGTGGGCGTGGATCCCCACAAGAAGTCGGTGAGCGTCGAGGTCATCGACAGCGAGGGCAAGAAGCTGGCCACCGGCCGGTTCGGCACCGAGAACCGGGACTACAAGGCCATGCTCGGCTACGTGCGGCATGGGTGGCCCGACCACCGCTGGGCCATCGAGGGCGCCAACGGGGTGGGCCGCCCACTGGCGCAACGCCTGCTCGCCGACGACGAGACCGTCCTCGACGTGCCCGCCAAGCTCGCCGCCAGGGTGCGGGTCTTCGACACCGGCAATGCTCGCAAGACCGACGCGACCGACGCGCACGCGATCGCCGCGGCCGCCCTGCGCGCCCCGAACCTGACGGTGCTCGCCTACGACGAGGAACTGGTTGCGTTGCGGCTCCTGGTCGACCGCCGCGACGAGCTGTCCGCGCGGCGGGTGCAGACCGTCAACCGGCTGCACCGGCTGCTCACCGAGCTCATCCCCGGCGGCGCCGGGAAGGACCTCACCGCCACCCAGGCCAAGAAGCTCCTGGCCACCGTCAAGCCCAGATCCCTTGTGGGCAAGACGACCCGACGGATGGCGGTCGAGGAGATCGCCGACCTGATCGCCGTCGACACCAAGCTGAAGTCCCTGGAGAGGGAGCTCAAGGCCGCCGTCCTGGCGCGTGGTTCGCACCTGATGGACTTGCCCGGGATCGGCCCCGTCGGCGCCGCGCGGATCCTCGCCGACGTCGGCGACATCGCCCGGTTCCCGACTCGCAACCACTTCGCGTCGTGGACCGGCACCGCGCCGATCGATGCCTCCTCCGGCGAGCAGATCCGGCACCGGCTGTCGCGGGCCGGGAACCGGCGGATGAACCACGTGCTGCACATGGCTGCCACGACCCAGGTTCGGCTCGACACGATCGGCCGGGCGTACTACCTCCGCAAGATCGGCGAGGCCAAGACCGCCAAGGAGGCCCGGCGCTGCCTGAAGCGGCGCATCTCCGACGCGGTCTACCGGCAGCTCGTCGCCGACGCCAAGGCCACCGATCAACGCGCCGAGGACCTGGCCGAGGACGAGTACGGGGCGGGCCCGGGAGGGCACTCGGGGGCGGCTACACAGTCCCGCGCGGCCGACCTGCACACCCCGGTCGTCGGCTCTTCAGATCAGCCACAACCCGAGCCCGCGACACCGACGCTACCCGCCACCCAACGACGCGGACACCCCCGCGCAGCTTCGCCTGGATCCACGGGGTTGATTTCTGACGTCGCCTGATCACCGGATTCTGTGGCCGGCCACCGTGCGGGCAAGCGTTGGCCGCCGGTTGTTGTCCGTCGTTCATCTTGCCGATGATGCCGTCATTGGTGTTGCCGAGGATCAGGTGTGGGACGGCCCCGTCCG
>JBIOVW010000201.1:0-10401 GCA_044867945.1 Nakamurella sp.
CGTTCGGCGGCGGTCACCCGGCCCCGGTTCGCGACACCCGCGGTCAGCACCGATGACATCGCGGCGACCACCGGATCCGGCACCTGGGACCCGCCCGGCCCGTCGAAGTAGGCGACCCCGTGCTTCAGGGCCGGGAAGTGCGCCCGCAACGCGCTGACGTCGACCACGCGCGTCAGAACTGCGTGTCCTCGGGCAGCCGGAGCTCCGGCTTGTCCAGTTCCTCGACGTTGACGTCCTTGAAGGTGACCACCCGGACGTTCTTGACGAAGCGCGCCGGCCGGTACATGTCCCACACCCAGGCGTCGGACATCCGCAGCTCGAAGTACATGTCGCCGTCGGGGTTGCGGACCTGCAGGTCGACCGCGTTGCACAGGTAGAACCGGCGCTCGGTCTCCACCACGTAGGAGAACTGACCGACGATGTCGCGGTACTCCCGGTAGAGCTGCAGCTCCATCTCGGTCTCGTACTGTTCGAGATCTTCAGCACTCACGATGCCGCCTCGCTCACAGGAACATCATCCCCTCGGCCAGCTGCTCGCCACACGGTAGCCGCCAGCTGCGCCGGTGCACGGCCGACGGGCCGTGTTCCCGTAGCGCGGTCACATGCTCCGGGGTGCCGTACCCCTTGTTCAGGGCGAACCCGTACACCGGGTACGTCGGTGCCAGCGCGGTCAGGATCGCGTCCCGCTCGGTCTTGGCCAGCACGCTGGCTGCGGCGACCGCGGCGCAGGTCATGTCGGCCTTGATCCGCAGGTGCACGGTCGGCACAGTCAGCGCAGCGGCCGCCGCCATATCCGCCATCGCGACCTCGAAGAGCGGCTCGGATTCCGGATCGGGTGGCATCGGCGCGACCGGGTCGCGCAGATAGTTGTGGTTTCCGTCCAGCAGGATCGCGTCCACCGGCCCGGCCAACGCGGCCAGCGCCCGGCGGCCGGCGGTGCGCAGCGCGGCGATGATGCCGATGGCGTCGATCTCGTCGGCGGTGGCGTGCCCGATCGCGTACTCACTGACCCAGCGGCGCACCGGGACGACCAGCTTCTGCCGGGCCTCGGGGGTGAGCAGCTTGGAGTCCGCCAGACCTGCGGGCACCCGACCGACGCCGGTGGTGACCACGACGACGCCGACGGTCACCGGCCCGGCCAGCGCGCCTCGACCGACCTCGTCCATCGCCGCAAGCCGGGTCACCCCGTCCCGCATCAGCTGCTTCTCCACCCGCAGATGCGGTCGTCGAACCACGGTGGTCATGACCCACCGTCCGAAATGGTCCCCCACCTGGACGGCGGCATGACGATGAACACCGCCTTGCCGATGACGTTGTCCACCGGGATCGGGCCCTGGCACTGCGCGCCGCTGCCCGGAGGCAGCCCCTGACACTGGTAGGAGGAGTCGGCCGAGTCCGAACGGTGGTCACCCATCACCCACAGCTGCCCCTCGGGGACGGTCACCGGCCCGAAGCACCGCCGGGACAGCTGGGCGGTGGTGCAGTCCAGTTCGCCCGGGATGAACTCGATCGGCTCGTAGATGTATGGCTCGTCCCGCGACTGTCCGTCGACGACGACGTTGCCCTGCGCGTCGCAGCACATGACGGTCTGACCGCCGACGGCGATGACCCGCTTGACGTAGTCCTTCTCGTTCGGCGGGGCGATGCCGATCACCGAGCCGAGGGACTGCATGACCTGCCCGAACCAGCTCGACGGGCCGGGGATCCGGGCCTCCGGCGCCCAGGTCGGCGGACCGGCGAAGACGATCACGTCACCGGGTTCCGGATCGCCGAAGTCGTAGACGATCTTGTTCGCCAGGATCCGGTCGCCGCCGGAGGTGGCCCCGTGCAGCGTCTGCTCCATCGACCCGGAGGGGACGTAGTAGACCTTCGCGATGAAGGTCTGGATGAGGAACGTCAACCCGAAGGCGATGACGATCAGGATCGGCAGCTCGACCCAGAACGGCCTCTTCTTCTTCGGCCGTTTGCCGGTCGGCTCCTGGACCTCAGAGTCCGGTGCGTCCGCTGAGTCCGACACCGTGACCGGTCAGCGGCCCTCGCGCTTTTCCTTGATCTTGGCCGCCTTGCCGCGAAGGTCGCGCAGGTAGTACAGCTTGGCCCGACGGACGTCGCCGCGGGTGACAAGCTCGATCTTGTCCAGGTTCGGCGAGTGCACCGGGAACGTGCGCTCCACACCGACGCCGAAGCTGATCTTGCGGACGGTGAACGTCTCCCGTACGCCACCGCCCTGCCGGCGGATGACGTGGCCGGCGAAGACCTGGATCCGCGAGCGGTTGCCCTCGATGACCTTGACGTGGACCTTGACCGTGTCACCGGGCCGGAAGTCCGGGATGTCGGACCGCAGTGAGGCAGCGTCCAGTTCGTCCAGGGTGTTCATGAAAATCCTCAATCACAAGTCGTCAGGGCAACCGGTCCATTGTGCCAGAGCAGGTACCCGATCATTCAATCAGCAGGTCCGGGCGGTTGGCCGCGGTGCGCCGCCGCGATTCCTCCCGCCGGTAGGCGGCGACCGCCGCGTGGTCGCCGCTGACCAGCACCGCCGGAACGGCCAGGCCCCGGTAGACCGGCGGACGGGTGTAGGACGGCGCCTCCACCAGCTCGGTCAACGACCCGCTGAACGAGTCGTCCTCGGCCGACTCGGGGTTGCCCAGCACCTCCGGCAGCAGCCGGGTGACCGCCTCGATGATCACCATGGCCGCCACCTCGCCCCCGGCGAGCACGTAGTCGCCGATGCTCAGCTCGAGCACGGGCATCCGGGTGGCCGCATCGGTCACCACCCGCTGATCGATGCCCTCGTACCGGCCGCAGGCGAACACCAGGTGCTGCCGCGTGGCCAGCTCGGCGGCGACCGACTGGGTGAACCGGCGACCGGCCGGGGTGGGCACGATCAGGGTGGCCCCGGGGACGGCTACGTCATCCAGGGCCGACCCCCACACGTCCGGCCTCATCACCATGCCCGGGCCCCCACCGTAGGGCGCATCGTCCACCGTGCGGTGCCGGTCGGTGGTCCAGTCCCGTAGGTCGTGCACCGCCAGCTCGATTCGGCGATCGGCGATCGCCCTGCCCAGCAACGATTCCCGCAGCGGCGCCAGGTAGCCGGGGAAGATCGTGACGATGTCGAGCCGCATGATCAGGCGAACATTCCGTCGGGCGGGTCGACGACGAGGTTCCCCCCGGCCAGGTCGACCGAGGGCACGAGCGCGCGCACGAACGGCACCGCCTCGTCGGACCCGTCCGGCCGCCGCACCACCAGCACCGGAGCGGCCGGCGGGTGCCAGACCTCGACCACCTCACCGAGCTCCCGACCGGCGGCGTCCCGGACCGCCAGCCCGATCAGCTGGTGGTCGTAGAACTCGTCCGGGTCGTCGGTGTCCGGCAACGTTTCCGCGGAAACTGTCAGCAACGTGCCGCGCAGCGCCTCGGCGGCGTCCCGGTCGTCAACGCCCTCGAACCGCAACAGCAGCAACCCGCCGGCCCGCCGCCGGGCGACCACGGTCAGGCGCCCCCTGTCCGAACCAAACACCGCCCCGGTCGCGAACCGGCCGTCCGGGTCGTCGGTGGACACCGCGATGGTGACGTCGCCGCGCAACCCGTGCGGCCGGCCGACCCGGCCGACCACCACATCCATCAGCGGTCCAGCGGGCTCTAGCGATCGGTGTCGACGACGTCGACCCTGATCCCGCGACCGCCGATGGCGGTCATCACGGTGCGGAGCGCGGTGGCGGTGCGACCACCGCGGCCGATGACCTTGCCCAGGTCGTCGGGGTGTACCCGGATCTGCAGGGTGCGGCCGCGACGTCCGGTCGTCATCTCGACGGTGACGTCGTCTTCGTGGTCGACGATGCCCCGGACCAGGTGTTCCAGGGCGTCCTCGAGCACGCTCACGATGCGTCGGTGTTTTCGGACGTCGGGGCCGCGGTGGGCTCTTCAGCGGCGGGCCTGGCGGGCCTGCGCCTCGGGGTGGTGGCCGCACTGCCCTCGTCGGCGCCGACCGCGGCGATCGCCGCCTCGTACAGGGCCCGCTTGTCGGCCTTGACCGGCTGCGGCCGCAGCGTGCCCTCGGCGCCCGGCAGGCCCTTGAACTTCTGCCAGTCGCCGGTGACCTTCAACAGGCCGAGCACCGGTTCGGTCGGCTGGGCGCCGACACCGAGCCAGTACTGCACCCTTTCGGAGTCGATCTCGATCACGCTGGGCTCGGCCTTGGGCTGATAGAGGCCGATGTTCTCGATGGTCCGGCCGCTGCGACGGGTGCGGGCGTCGGCCACGACGATGCGGTAGTGCGGCTCGCGGATCTTGCCGAAGCGGGCGAGTTTGATCTTGACTGCCACGGTGCTGCAATGCTCCTTGCGGTTCGGTGCGGGGGCGCGATCGATCCGCGTGGGGCAACGGTCCGGACGCACCAATGGCGGCCGCGACCGGTGAGAGGGTCCGCTCGGCGACCGTAACCGCAACAGTGTAGTGGACGATCAGCGGACCGTTCCCCGCACCACCCGGCCGGCCCGGATGATCACCGCCGGCCGGCGCAGTACTGAAGGATCGACTGCCGGGTCCTGGGAAAACACCAGCAGGTCGGCCGGCGCGCCGACCTCGGTGCCCGGCACCCGCAGCCATGCCCTGGCCTCGTGCGACGCCGTCGCCAGCGCCCGGCGCATGCCCAGCACCTCGCCCATCGCGATGACCTCGTCGGCGATCCGGCCGTGCTCGACGTACCCGCCGGCGTCGGTGCCGGCGTGCACCGGGATACCCGCGTCGACCGCGTCCGCGACCATCCGGTGGTTGCGTGCGTGCAGATCGCGCATGTGCGCGGCGTAGGTCGGGAACCGGTGCGCCTGCTCGGCGAACGCCGGGAAGTTCTCGATGTTGATCAGCGTCGGCACCAGGTGGGTGCCCTGCGCGGCGGCGGTCGCCATTGTCTCGTCGGTCAGCCCGGTGCCGTGCTCGATGCAGTCGACGCCGGCGGCCAGCAGCCCGGGCAGCGCGTCCTCACCGAACACGTGCGTGGTGACCCGGCAGCCGGCGGCGTGCGCCACCGAGACCGCCTGCGCCAGCACGTCGTCCGGCCACAGCGGCGCGAGGTCGCCCACGTCCCGGTCGATCCAGTCGCCGACGATCTTGACCCATTGTCCGCTGCCGTAGGCGATCTGGCGGGCCACCTCGGCCGGTAGGTCGGCCGGATCGTCGAGGTCGACGCCCAGGTCCCGGATGTACCGCTTGACCATGGCGATGTGCCGGCCGGCCCGGACCAGCACCGGCAGGTCGTCCCGGCCGACCAGATCCCAGGTGTCCACCGGCGACCCGCAGTCCCGCAGCGCCAGCGCCCCGGCCTGCAGGTTGGCCCGGGCCTGCTCCTCTGCCTCGTCGGGGGTCGCGTTGCCCACCGGCGAGTACCCGACGTGGCAATGCGCGTCGACGAACCCGGGCAGCACGAAGCCGCGGACCAGCACCGCGTCGGCGGCCGGTGAATCCACGATCCGGCCGCCCGACACGGCGAGGTCGACCGGCTCCCCCGTCGCCGGGTCGGTGCCGACGACCCGCAGGTCGGTCACTGCTTGGGGAACTTGATCTTGGTGGGGTCGAAGTCGCCGGGGAACTGGTCGCCGCTCGGCATGCCTGGCGGCATGGCGCCCAGGCCGGGGAAGCCGCCGGGCATGCCCTTGACCTTCGGCGGGGTCGGCCCGCGCCCGGTGGTCCGCTTGCCGGACTTGCGGCGTCCCTTGGCCGCCTTGCGGTTGGACGGGCGACCGCCCGGTAGGCCGAACCGGCCGGCCATCGACGACATCATCTTGCGGGCCTCGAAGAACCGTTCCACCAGCGCGTTCACCTGGGACACGGTGGATCCGGAACCCTTGGCGATGCGCTGCCGGCGGGACGAGTTGATGATCTTCGGGTCCTGCCGCTCGTGCGGCGTCATGGACTGGATGATGGCCGCTGTGCGGTCGATGTCCCGGTCGTCGACGTTGGCCAGCGCCTCCTTCATCTGCCCGGCGCCCGGGAGCATGCCGAGCAGGCCGCCGATCGGGCCCATCTTGCGGATCATCATCATCTGCTCGAGGAAGTCCTCGAGGGTGAACTCGTTGCCCGCCATCTTGGCGGCCATCGCCTCGGCCTGCTCGGCCTCGAAGTGCTGCTCGGCCGTCTCGACCAGGGTGAGCATGTCGCCCATGCCCAGGATCCGGGAGGCCATCCGGTCCGGGTGGAAGACGTCGAAGTCGGCCAGCTTCTCGCCGCTGGAGGCGAACATGATCGGCTGCCCGGTGACGTGCCGGACGGACAGCGCGGCACCGCCGCGGGCGTCACCGTCGAGCTTGGTGAGCACCACGCCGTTGAATCCGACCCCGTCGCGGAACGCCTCGGCGGTGGTGACCGCGTCCTGGCCGATCATCGCGTCGACGACGAACAGGATCTCCTGCGGCCGCACCGCGTCCCGGATGTCGACGGCCTGCTGCATCATCTCGGCGTCGACGCCGAGCCGGCCGGCGGTGTCCACGATCACGATGTCGTGCAGCCGGACCCTGGCGTGCGCGACGCCGCCACGGGACACCGCGACCGGGTCGCCGACGCCGTTGCCGGGTTCGGGCGCGAACACCTGCACGCCCGCCTGCTCGCCGACGATCTGCAGCTGGGTGACCGCATTGGGCCGCTGCAGGTCGGCGGCCACCAGCAGTGGCTGATGGCCCTGGCCCTTGAGCCAGAGCGCGAGCTTGCCCGCCAGGGTCGTCTTGCCGGAGCCCTGCAGACCGGCCAGCATGATCACCGTCGGAGGGGTCTTGGCGTAGGTGAGCCGCCTGGTCTCGCCACCGAGGATGGCGACGAGCTCCTCGTTGACGATCTTGATGACCTGCTGGGCGGGGTTCAGCGCGGCCGAGACGACCACGCCGGTGGCGCGCTCCTTGATCCGGGCGATGAACGCCCGCACGACCGGCAGCGCGACGTCCGCCTCGAGCAGTGCGATGCGGATCTCGCGGCACGTCCTGTCGATGTCGGCCGGGGTGAGCCGGCCCTTGCCGCGCAGGTTGGTGAAGACCGAGGCGAGCCGGTCGGACAGCGTTTCGAACACTGTGCGATCCTATCGGCTGGCGGAATGTAGTAGAACTACTACATGTCGTCCTACACATCTGTCGAAGTGTCAGGCCTGGCGATGCGCTACGGCACCAAGGACGTGCTGCACGGGGTGGCCTTCACCATCGCCCGCGGCGAGGTGCTGGTACTGCTGGGCCCCAACGGCGCGGGCAAGACGACCACCATCGAGATCCTTGAGGGCTTTCGGGTGCCCTCCGCCGGCAGCGTGCGGGTGCTCGGCGAGGACCCGACCAGGGCCGACGAGGCCTGGCGCTCCCGGATCGGGGTGGTGCTGCAGTCCTGGCGGGACCACGGCCGATGGCGGGTGCGGGACCTCCTGGATCATCTGGGCGGGTTCTACGCGCCGTACGCCACTGTGCAAAGGCCCCGCCCCTACCCCACCGACGAGCTCATCGACATGGTCGGGCTCACCGAACATCGCCGCGCCAAGATCTCCACCCTGTCCGGCGGGCAGCGGCGGCGCCTGGACGTGGCCATCGGCATCGTCGGTCGCCCGGAACTGCTGTTCCTGGACGAGCCGACCGCCGGCTTCGACCCGGCCGCCCGCCGCGACTTCCACGATCTGGTGCACCGGTTGTCCGACCTGCACGACACCACGATCCTGCTCACCACCCACGACCTGGACGAGGCGGAGAAACTGGCCGACCGGATCCTGATCCTGCACCACGGGCGGATCGTGGCCAACGGCAGCGCGGATGCGCTGGCCCGCCAGGTGGCGGGCACCGCGGAGGTGCGGTGGACGCAGGGCGGGCAGCGGCACGTGCACGCCACCGACGACGCCACCGGATTCGTCCGGAACCTGTTCGCTCATGAGGGCTCCGATTCCGAGCCGGTCACCGACCTCGAGGTGCGCCGGCCGAGCCTGGAGAGCACCTACCTGTCCATGGTCGCCGACGAGAAACCCCTGGAGGTGGTGACGTGAGCGCGACCGGGAATGCCGTGGCCTGCGGCCTGCGTCGAGGCCGCACGGAGTTCATGAACAGCGTCCGCGCCGGCCAGGACATCGCCTACTACGTCATCGTCTCGCTGATCGTCCTGTTCGTGCTGTGGCTCAACCGCAACGGCACCCTGCCCGGCACCGACGTGTCCGTGGCCCTGTTCATGCTGCCCGGGTTGCTGGCGCTGCAGATCGTGTTCTCCGGCGCCTATGGCGTGGCGACGCAGTTGGCCACCGAACGGGAGGACGGCACCCTGCTGCGGCTGAAGTCGGTGCCCGGCGGGATGACCGGGTACGTCGTCGGCCAGATGCTGCGCACCACGATGGAGATCGCGTTCAGCATGGTCATCCTGCTGATCCCGGCCTCGTTCTTCATCACCGGACTGACCGCCAACGGACTCACCGGCTGGATGGAGGCGCTCGGCTACATCCTGCTCGGCCTGCTCGCCGTGCTGCCACTCGGGTTCGTCATCGGCTCGGTGTTCAAGAACCCGCGCTCGGTCGGCGGCTGGGGCATGTTGGTGATGGGCGCCGTCATCTGGGTGTCCGGGATCTTCACCCCACTGGCCGGGATGGCCGGCTGGGTGCAGGTGCTGGGTCAGCTGACCCCCACCTACTGGCTGGGGCTGGGCCTGCGGTCGGCGCTGCTGCCGGAGGCCGCGGCGGCCGCGGAGATCGACGGCAGCTGGCGCACCCTGGCGACCGTGGGCATCCTGCTGCTGTGGGCGATCATCGGCTTCCTGCTCGCGCCACCGTTGCTCCGTCGGATGGCCCGCCGCGAGTCGGGGTCGTCGGTGGCGGCCCGGCGGGAAAAGGCCCTGCAGCGTGTCTGACGCCCTGTTCAACCGGCTCGCCGTGCTGCGCGCGGAACGCGGCATCACCCGCCGGCAGCTCGCCGAGGCGGTCGGCGTGCATTACCAGACGGTCGGCTACCTGGAACGCGGCGAGTACAGCCCGAGCCTGCTGCTGGCACTGCGCATCGCCGAGTACTTCGGCCTCGCCGTCGAGGAGGTCTTCTCGCTGAGGGCGTTTCCGCGGATTGGTCAAACGACCAAATCAGCGAGTCAGGTCAGCGCCTGATCGATCTGGGTGGCCACCTCCCGGGCGCGCGCCGCGGACAACGGTGAGCCCTGCTCTGTTTGCAGGTAGAACACATCGACCGCGTCCGCACCCAGGGTGTCCACCCGGGCGCCGACCACGCTCACCCCGGCGGCGGTCAGCACCGCCGACACCCGGTACAGCAGGCCCGGCAGGTCGTGGGCCCGCACCTCGATCACCGTGCTGGCCGCCGAGGCGTTGTGCACCACCCGCACCTCCGGGGGCACTGCCGGTCCACGGCGGGGCGGCGCGGCCCGCCGGGCCAGCCGGGCGGCCACGTCCAGGGTGCCGTCCAGCGCCCGCACCAGGTCCGCCCGCAGGGTGGCCGCGGCCGGCGCCTCACCGAACTGCGGCGCGGCGATCCAGGTCTGCACGGCGGTGCCGTCCACGGTCCGGATCGCCGCCGACCGCACCGTCAGCCGGTGCATGGTCAGCACCGCCGCGGATGCCGCCAGCAGGCCAGGGCGGTCGGGGGCGCTGATGGTCAGCCGGAGCGCGGCCGGGATCTGCTCGATGACGATGCCCACGCCACCCGCCTCGATGAGTTCCCGCTCCACCTGGGTCATCGCCGGCGGCTCGGCCGGCCGCTCCCCGGCCAGCGCCCGGCGGACCCGGGTGACCAGGTGCCGGATCTGGCCGGACCGCCAGGTCGTCCAGGCCGCCGGACCGGCCGCGCGGGCGTCGGCCTCGGTGAGCGCGGCCAGCAGGTCAAGGGTCTCCACATCGCCGACGGCCCCGACGATCGCGGCCACGGTGGCCGGGTCGTCCGGGTCGCGACGGGCCGCGGTGTCACCAAGCAGCAGGTGGTGCCGGACCAAGGTCGCAACGACTGTGACATCGGAGTCGCCCAGGCCCATCCGGCGCAGCCAGGGCACGCACAGGTCGGCGCCGACGACCGCGTGATCGGCGTGATCGCGCTCGTCCTCCCGAGGGCCCTTGCCGATGTCGTGCAGGATCGCCGCCAACAGCAGCAGGTCGGGTCGGGACACCCTGCGGACCAGGGCGGAGGCGTTCACCGCGGTCTGCATCAGGTGCCGGTCGACCGTGTAGAGGTGGATCGGGTCGCGCTGCGGCAGCGACCGCAGCCGCTCCCAGCCGGGCAGCAACGACGAGATGAGGCCGGCCTGATCCAGGTCCTCCCAGGCGGCGATCATCGGCTCGCCGGCACCGAGCAGGGACAGGAACGCATCCAGCGCGACCGGCGGCCAGGGATCCGGCAACGGCGGGCACGTCCGGGCCAGCCGCAGCACCGTCGCCGGCGACACCGGCAACCCGGCCTGCGCCGC
>JBIOVW010000202.1:0-3913 GCA_044867945.1 Nakamurella sp.
CCAGGGTCAGGGTGATCGGATGGTCCGGGCCGGGCATTCGCAGGGCGATCTCGAGTTCCGGGACCTCCGGGTCGTCGGGCCGCCCCGGGTCGGCTGCCCGGATCGCGGCTTTCGCCGCCGCGATCGTCAGGCTGATCACGTGATCGGGGGCCAGACCGGTATCGGGGATTGACAGCAGCTCCCGTCCCAGCTCGTCGGCCCGCTCCACGTCGCCGAGCCACACCAACCCGATCGCCAGCAGCGCGGCGCTGCCCAGGGTGATCAGGTGGCGATCGCCCAGCACCACCCGGCTGCGGGCCAGGGTGTCCTCGCCCAGCTTGCGGATGGCCGCGGTGTCGCCCGAGGTGAGCAGGCCGAAGATCACCTCGTTCGCGGCCAGCAGGGTCGCCGGGTGGTCCGGGCCGAACACCCGGCGCGCCGCTGTGAGGGTCGAATCGGCCAGTGCGGTGGCGGCCGGATCGCCGATCCAGCCCAGGGCCAACGTCACGTACGCGGCGATGCGCAGCAGGTCGGGGTGGTCGGCGGGGAAGGCGGACCGGGCCTGCTCAATGGTGTCCAACGCGAGTGCGCGGGCGTGCCCCACGTCGGCGACCCCCGTCATCGCGACGGCCAGGTAGCCGGCCAGGCGCAGGGTGAGCGGATGACTCTCCCCGAGCACCCGCCGCGCGAGGGGCAGGCTGCGCGACCCCAGCTCGTGGGCACCGCGAGGATCGTGCGCCCAGATCGAGCAGAGGACGACGAACGTGCTCATCGCGAGCGTGTCCGGGTGATCCTCGCCAAGCGTGTCCCGCCACCGGTCGAGCACCCGTCTGGCCAACAGGCCGCTCCACCGCGGTGACGCGGCGCCGCCCAGGTAGACGGTGGTGTCCAGCAGCATCCGGCGAGCCTGGGGCAGGTGATCGGCAATCGCGCCGAGCGCGAAGACGTGCGGGGCGAGCCGACGGTAGGTCGCCCACGACGCCGGGTCGTTCGGATCTCCGCGCAGCGCGCCGGCCAGCAGGTCGGCGGTGCGCTCCGCGACCCGGACGCGGTCCGATTCGTCCAGGTGTCCGCGGATGACCGCCTGCACCAACCGGTGCACCTGGAAGCTGGCCGACTGCCGACGCACCAGGGACAGGCCGGCCGCACCGCCCACCGCCGTCTCGACGATGTCCAGCGGGTCGACCGACCCGTCGTCGTCCCCGGCGGTCAGGTCGGTCCAGCCCGCGAACAGCTCGAGCGGGATCGGTTCGGACGCCAGGAACGCGCTGTGTTCCAGCAGGGTCAGGGCCTCCGGGCAGGTCGCCGCCAGCCGCTGCAGGGACATGTCCCACGCGGTGTCCAGCCGACCCTGATAACCCAGCACCTCGCCGCGCGCCAGGAACGCCGAACGGCGCCGGCTGAACTGGTCGAGATACTCGGCCGGGTCGATGTCGGTTTCCTCCAGATAGGCCGCGGCCTGCGCCATGGCCAACGGGAGATCGCCCAGCTCGGCGGCGAGCTTGCCGCCGATCTCGTCGTCCAGGTCGGGCATCCGGGACCGCAGGAAGGCCAGCGACTCCGTCCGGTCGAGCACGTCGATTGGGGTGCGACCGCCGATCTCGCCCCAGAGCGGGCTGCGCGAGGTGACCAGGATGTGACCGGATCCGAATGGCCGGTAAGGCGCGACATCGCCTACCCTCGCGGCATTGTCGAAGATCAGCAGCCAGTCGCCGGTGCGACCGAGGTGGCCGAGGACCTGGGCGACCAGATCGTCGGCAGACGCCCGCGAGGGCAGGCCGAGTTCGGAATTCAGCCGGGCCAGCTGGGACGGGATGAACGTGGGTTCCTCCGCGTTGATCCACCAGACCACCGAGTACGCGGAGGCGTACCGGTGGGCGTACTCGATCGCCAGGTGCGACTTCCCGACCCCGCCCAGGCCGTAGACGGCCTCCACCGCGACCGCGTCCCGCTGCCCGTGCAGGCGCCGGAAGATGCTGTCCAGCAAGGCATCCCGACCAGTGAAGTGCGGATTCCGGGCGGGCGCATGCCAGACCGTCCGCCGCGGCCCGGTGGACGACGCCCGGCCCTCCTGGCCGCGCGCCTGCGCCGGCAGCCGGGGCGCGGGTTCGGCCTGCCCGGCCAGGCCGGGATCGTGGGCCAGCACGGCTCGTTCCAGATCCCGGAGTCCCGGGCCCGGGTCCACGCCGAGTTCATCGGCCAACTGGGTGCGGATCCGGCGAATGACCTCGAGCGCATCGGCCTGCCGCCCGCACCGGTAATGGGCGAGGGCGAGCTGGGCGTGCAGGTCCTCGTCGAGCGGACTGCGGCCGGTCAGCGCTTCCAGTTCGGGGATGACGTCGGCGGCCCGGCCCAGGGCCAGGTCGACCGCGATCCGGGCGGCCAGCGCGGCCTGCCGTTCGGCCTCCAGCCGGGCGGATTCGGCGGCGGCGAAGGGGAGCCCGGTGAACTCCCGCAGCGGTGCCGATCGCCACAGGCTCAGGGCCGAGCGCAGCTGCTCGGCGGACTCCCCGGGGGAGACCTGTCGGGTGCGCCGCGCCTGGTCGACCAGCTCCCGGAAGGCCAGCAGGTCCAGCGACCGTGCGTCGGCGTCGAGCACGTAGCCGGGGCCGCGGCGGTGGATCGGCAGGCCCGACCCGCCGCCGGGCTTGCGCAGTCGGGACACATACACCTGCAGGACGTTCACCGAGCCGTCGGTGATCCGGTCACCCCAGATGCCGTCCAGCAGCTCGTCGACCGTCATCACCCGGTTGGCATGCAGGGCAAGGAGGGCGAGGACGGCGCGCTGCTGCGGTCCGCCGAGGGCCAGGGCCCGGCCGGAGTCGAGGACCTCCAGCGGTCCGAGTAGTCGGATGTGCATGTCGCCGCCCCGAATGCCGTATCGCGCGCCGTTATCGGAAAGCTGGACCCCCGGCGGAATCGTACGCACGGAGCCGACTACGCTTCCTCTCCTTTTCATCGCTGTCGGTGTTAATTCGGACGAAACTCACATTTTCCGGGCATCTCACGGCGGCCGGAGGGGTGGTCGGGACGGCCGTGGTCCCGACCGCTCGACAACGCGGGCCACGGCCGCCCGGGACGACACCGCCGGTTCGGTTGCCCGGCTGTCGGCCGAACATCTCGGCCGGGCGTCACGGGGACCTGATCGGCAACATCGGCCGCGTCTGACAGGTGAGCCGCAGGATGTGACAGTCAGGTGGGAGCGTCCTGACAGCGACCTGTCCGACAGTTCTCCGCGAACGGCCGGGTGAACAGCGCCCGGCCGCGAGCGAAAGGGCATTTCCATGAAGGAGTTCCTGCGCACCCTCACCAGGGTGCTGCTGGGCATCGGCGCAGCCGCGCTGGTCGTCGCGACGGCGCAGCCGGCTGCGGCGGACAACGTGCCGGTCAACCAGCGAACGTACCTGGTGCTCGCCCAGACGATCAAGGCGTTCGACGAAACCGGGCCGGTCAACAGCGGTTTCAGTGACGAGATCTACGGCGGCTTCCGGACCACGTCGGCCTCCGGACAGAGCTTCGACGTCGAGACCCGGCTGTTCGGCAACTTCGACGCCGGCCAGACCCGGACCTTCCCGTCCGACCAGGCCTGCCTGACCGAGCCGAACATCCGGGTCAACAACGGCGGGTCCTGGCTCAGCGGGCTCGACAACGACTCGTGGGGCTGCGCCCGCGGGGTCAGCGCGCCGTTCTCGGTCCGGACCGCGTTCTGGGAGTCCGACTTCCCGTACCCGTCGTGCTTCCCGCTGTGCCTGGGTCCGCGGGGCGGGACCCTCGGCGCGCAGTACATGGAGGATGACCCGGTCGGCGACCAGACCCTGCACTTCAGCCGGGAGGGCCTGGCCGCGGACCTGCCGGACGTGTACAACGCCAAGAACTACGCCCTCGACCTCAAGAGGAGCGGTGGTCACTACCGGGTCACGGTCATGGTCTACCG
>JBIOVW010000203.1:0-3676 GCA_044867945.1 Nakamurella sp.
TCACCGGCAACACCATTTCCGGCGCCCAGGCTGGTGCCGATCCAAGATCAGTGTTCGCCGGCCTGGAAGCCCTCGGCGTCGACCTGACCGACGTGTTCACCGTGTTGGAGACCGAGGGCGTCGACAAATTCATCAAGTCCTGGGAAGAACTGCTCGACTCGGTGCGGGAGCACCTGGCGCGCCATCGGCCATGACCACCCCTTGGAGTTGATCATGGGTTAAGGGTTGTCATGAGTGTCCCAAAACAACCCTCCCGCCATGATCAACAGCGGGTGGGGTCGGGGTTTCCGGCGGGGGGTCGGGGTTCAGCCGCGGGCAAGCACTGACGGCAGGGGTTCGGGGCGGGGGTCGTGGTCACTGTCTTCGCCGCCGTCGTGGATCTCCCGGATCGCCGTCGCCGTCTCGGCCACGATCGCCAGCATCGCTTCCTCCGCCCCCGCCGGGTCACCGGCCTGAATGCTGGACGCGACCACCCCGTGCAGGCGCACCGCCTCCGGCTCGGCGACATGCGGCATCAATGCGTGGCGGGTCCGCCCGGCCAGCACCTCGGCCACCACCTCGGCCAGACCGGCCAGCATGGGGTTGCCCGAGGCGAGCAGCAGGGTGCGGTGGAAGTCGATGTCGTGTCCCAGGTATTCGGCGTGGTCGGCCGCCTTCGCCCTTGCGGACATGCCGATCACCGCCGCGGTCAGCGCCCCGCACTGCGCCGGGGTGGCCCTGGTGGCCGCCAGCCTGGCCGCCAGCGGCTCGATCGCCGAGCGCAGCTCGGACAGGTACTGCAGGTGGTCCAGCCGGTCCCGGCTGGCCAGTCGCCACCGAATGATGTTGGTATCGAACGGATTCCAGCTCTCCGGCGGGAGCACGGTGATGCCGACGCGGCGCCGGACGGTGATCAGGCCCATGGACTCCAGCACGCGCACCGCCTCGCGAACGACCGTGCGGGACACCCCCAGCTGTTCGGCCGCCTCCTCGGCGACGATCCGGCTGCCCGGTGGCAGGGCGCCGGAGACGATGTCCCACCCCCACCGCTGCACCACGGAGTCATGCAGCTGCTTCGGTTCGGACTGCGCGTCGAGCATGTGATCAGTATGCCCGGTATCGCGGTTGTGGAGCATCAGACCCACCCCACTGAATCATTCATATGATCTTTAAGTGTCTGTTCTTGAGAAGATACTCTGTATCTGCCAAGATTGACTCACTCTGAGGAGGGCGCGGGGTGCGGCCTCCGTCCTGACTCTTCGACGATTCCCACCCATGGAGGCTCGATGAACGCGCCGCTCCTGATGGCCGCGCCGGACCCGGTGGTACCCACCGGATCGAACACGCAGCTGGTCCTGGCCGCACTCGGCGGCATCGCGCTGATCGTGCTGCTGATCACCTACTTCAAGCTGCACGCGTTCCTGTCGCTGATGATCGGTGCCATCGCCGTCGGCATCGTCGCCGGCATGGGCACCGCCGAGTCCGTCGCCGCGTTCGCCAAGGGCTTCGGCGACACCATGGGCGGCGTCGGGATTCTCATCGGCCTAGGGGCCATGTACGGCAAGCTGCTCGCCGACTCCGGCGGCGCCGATCGGATCGTCGACACCCTGGTCGACCGGGCGAGCCCCCGCACGCTGCCCTGGATGATGGCCCTTGTCGGCTCGCTGATCGGGCTGCCGATGTTCTTCGAGGTCGGTCTCGTCCTGCTGATGCCGGTCATCATTCTGGTCGCCCGCCGCTCCGGCCTGTCGCTGATGCGGGTGGCCATCCCCACGCTCGCCGGCCTGTCCGCGATGCACGGCCTGGTGCCGCCGCACCCCGGCCCGCTGGTCGCGATCAGCGCGCTGGGCGCCAACCTGGGCCTGACCCTGGCCCTCGGCGTGCTCGTCGCCATCCCGACGGTGATCATCTCCGGCCCCCTGTTCAGCAAGCTCGCCGCCAAGTGGGCGCCCGTGCCCGTGCCCAACATGTTCGTCACCGCCGAGGACGAGGGCGAGGACGTCACCAAGCGTCCTCGGCCCAGCTTCGTCGCGGCACTGGTCAGCATCCTGATCCCGGTCGTGCTGATGCTCGCCAGCGCGCTGTGGGACGTCTTCGCGCCCGGCGCTGAGTCCGCGGCCCGGTCGATCGTGCACTTCCTCGGACTGCCTGCGATGGCGCTGCTCATCGCGGTGATCGCGGGCATCTTCATCCTCGGCCGTGGCGGCAAGATGAACCGTGAGGCCATCGCGGAGACGCTGGAGACCTCGCTGCCGCCGATTGCCGGCATCGTCTTCATCGTCGGTGCCGGCGGCGGGTTCAAGCAGGTGCTGATCAGCACCGGGATCGGCCAGGTGATCGCCGACGCGGTCCAGGGCTCGGGTCTGTCGGTGCTGTTCCTGGCCTGGGTCGTCGCGGTGCTGATTCGCGTCGCCACCGGCTCGGCGACCGTCGCCACCGTCACCGCCGCCGGCATCCTCGCCCCGGTCGCCGCCGACCTGACGAGTCCGCACGTCGCCCTGATGGTGCTGGCCATCGGCGCCGGCTCGCTGTTCCTGTCTCACGTCAACGACGCCGGGTTCTGGCTGGTCAAGGGCTACCTGGGCACCAGCATCGGACAGACCCTCAAGACCTGGACCGTGATGGAATGCTTGATCTCGGTTTGCGGCCTGGTCGGCGTCCTGCTGTTGTCCCTGGTGGTGTAGTCGACATGTCCCCAACGATCGAAAGGCAGGATTCAACAATGACCACGGATGATTCGGCCATCCAACAGCCGGTCCTGGTGATCATGGGCGTATCCGGCTCCGGCAAATCCACGGTCGCCGGCATCCTCGCCGGCCAGCTCGGCTGGGACCTCGAGGAGGGCGACGATCTGCACCCCCCGGCGAACGTCGCCAAGATGAGCGAGGGCATCCCGCTCACCGACGAGGACCGCTGGCCGTGGCTGGACAAGGTGTCCGCCTGGATCACCGAACATACCGCGGCCGGAATCCCCGGCATCATCACGTGTTCCGCACTCAAGCGGATCTACCGGGATCGGATGCGCGGCGATAACGTGGTTTTCGTCCACCTCACCGGCGACAAGGACACCATCGGCCGCCGGATCACCTCCCGGCAGGACCATTTCATGCCGCCCGCCCTGCTGGACACCCAGATCGCGACCCTCGAGCCACCCGGTCCCGACGAGAACGTGCTCGAGGTCGACCTGGGTCGCAAGCCGGCCGAGGAGGCCGCCGAGATCATCGAGCGGCTGGGCCTGCGGCCCGAACCCGGCTCGTCGGCTCTCGGCTCCCATCATCCGGGCACGTCGTCGGCCCCGCCGATCGGCGACCTGCTCACGCCGGCGCCCTCGCAGGCTCGGTCGCCCCGGTAGGAATCCCGGCGACTGTCTTGATGGTTCGCTCGGCGAGCCTCGCTCGCCCCACCCGCCCGCAACTGAACAGGAGATCCTGACACAATGAGTGACACTTCTTCCGCCAAGGCCGATATCGGTGTGACCGGGTTGGCGGTGGTGGGGTCGAACCTGGCGCGGAAATTCGCGCGGAACGGGTTCGTGACGGCGGTGCACAACCGGTCGTTCGGCAGGACGAGGGCGTTCATGGAGGCGCACGGTGCTGATGTCACTGCGGGGGTGTTCGTGGCGTCGGAGTCGACGGCGGGTTTCGTGGCCTCGCTGGCGGTGCCCCGCAAGATCCTGATCATGGTGAAGGCGGGTGGG
>JBIOVW010000204.1:0-3095 GCA_044867945.1 Nakamurella sp.
CGCGTCCTACGGCCGGGGCGAGGACGCCGGCGACCCGAACCTGATCACCCGATCGGGCATCCATGTGGTCAACGAGTTCTTCGAGACGAAGTTGATGAACAATCCCCGCTACGGTTACACCAACAGCCCGCAGAAGTGGGCGGTCCGGATCAGCAACAACGGCGAGTTCATCCACGCCAATCCGGCCAGTGCCGGCGCGCAGGGCACCAGCAACGTGACCCACGGGTGCATCAACCTGTCCAACGCCGACGCCGAGGCCTACTTCAATTCGGCGTTCATCGGTGATCCCGTCGAGATCACCGGCACCGACATCCAGCTCAGCTCCATGGACAGCGACGTCTACACCTGGGCCATGAGCTGGGAGGACTGGAAGGCCATGGCAGTTCCGGTCGGCTCGGCCTGACGGCGATCGACGGCGCCGCCACCCCCGGGCCGCGGTGCGGCAGGATGTGCCGATGACCGAGCTGCGCGTGGTCGGTGCGACCGTGCTGGCGGACCCCGACGACGTGCGTCCGGACGCCGAGGTCGGCTGGTCCGACGCGACCGGTCGGGTGACCTACCTCGGCCCGGTTCGCGGGCCCGCCGGTGCGGACGACCTGGACGGGACGGGTCGGCTGGTGATCCCCGGTCTGGTCAACGCGCACACCCACGCCGGGATGTCGCTGCTGCGCGGGCACAGCGACGACGAACCGCTGCACAGCTGGCTCGAACACATCCGGGCGTTCGAGCTGCGGATGACCCGCGACGACATCCGCGCCGGGCTGCTGCTGTCGATGACCGAGATGATCAGGGCCGGCACCGTCGCGTTCGCCGACATGCACCTGTGGGACGGCGGCCTGCTCGCCGGCGTCCGCGACGCCGGACTGCGGGTCCTGGCCGCGACCGCAGTGTTCGGGTACGACGCCGTCGCCTACCCGGCGGCCACCCCGGAGACCGGCGCACAGGTGTTGGACCGCACGCCGGCGCTGGCCGCCGAGTTCGCCGGGGACGAGCTGGTGCGGGTGACCTTCGGTCCGCACGCCCCCTACACCTGTGGGCCCGACCTGATGGCCGACGTCGCCCGCAGGGCCGACGCCCACGGACTCGCCGTGCACATCCACCTGTCCGAGACGGCCCGGGAGGTGAAGGAGAGCCTGGACCGGCACGGTTGCTCGCCGATCGAACTGGCCGCCCGGGTCGGGCTGCTCGCCGGCCGGGCCCATGTCGCCCACGCGGTGCACCCGCACGGCGAGGCCGATCTGGACCGGCTCGCCGGTCCGGGGGTGACCGTCGCGCACTGCCCGATGTCCAACCTCAAGCTCGGCGCCGGCGTCGCGCCCGTTCCCGACTTCCTGGCCCGCGGCGTTGGAGTCGGATTGGGCAGCGACTCCATGGCGTCGAACAACAACGCCGACCTGTTCGAGGAGATCAAGGCGGCCGCGCTGGTGCCCCGCGGGGTACGGCAGGACCCGACTGCGGTGCTCGCCCGGGACGTCGTGCGGATGGCGACGCAGGGCGGTGCGCAGGCCTTCGGCGGGCGGTTGACCGGTCGACTGGCCGTCGGCGAACCGGCCGACCTGGTGCTGCTGGACATCACCGGCCCGCACGCCACCCCGCTGCCCGACGCCGTCGCGCATGTGGCCTACGCCGCGCGGGGCGCGGACGTCACCGACGTGGTGGTGGCGGGCCGGCGGCTGCTCGCCGATCGCCGGCTGACCACCCTGGACGAGGCGACGATCCGCGACGATGCCCGGCGCCGGGCGGCCCGGATCCGCGCCGAGCTGGGCCCGGTCAGAGCGCCGGTCTGACCAACGACGCGGCGTGGTCCTGCACGTACTTGAACTCGTCCCGCGGCGGGCGCACGTAGTTCGTCGACGGCGGCCGCTCCGGGATCGTGACCGGCTCCGGCTCGATGTGCGCGTACGGCACGTGTTCCAGGAGATGCGAGATGACGTTGATCCGGGACCGCTTCTTGTCCTCGCTCTCCACCGTGTACCAGGGAGCCTCGGGAATGTCGGTGTGGATGAACATCTCGTCCTTCGCCCGGGAGTAGTCCTCCCAGCGGCTGATCGACTGCACGTCCATCGGCGACAGCTTCCACCGGCGCATCGGGTCGGTGAGCCGGGACTGGAACCGGCGTTCCTGCTCCACGTCGGACACCGAGAACCAGAACTTGAACATCAGGATCCCGTCCTCCACCAGCAGCCGCTCGAAGATGGGCGCCTGGTGCAGGAATCGCCGGTATTCGTCGGTGGTGCAGAACCCCATCACGCGCTCGACACCGGCCCGGTTGTACCAGGAGCGGTCCATCAGCACGATCTCGCCGGCCGCCGGGAGGTGCTCGATGTACCGCTGGAAGTACCACTGGCTGCGCTGACGTTCGGTGGGTGCGGGCAGCGCGACGATCCGCGCGGTGCGGGGGTTGAGGAACTCGGTGATCCGCTTGATCGCCGAACCCTTGCCTGCGGCGTCCCGGCCCTCGAAGATCGCCACGATCCGGGTGCCCGACGCCCTGACCCACTGCTGCATGGTGACCAGCTCGGTCTGCAGCCGCCGGAGCTCGGCCTCGTAGGCGGCCTTCTTGATCTTCGGGGGCCGATCCGGATTGACGATGGCCGACCTGCGCTTGTCACCCACGACGGACACTCCTCGACATGACTGGAACACCGGAGCGGTCGAACGGACCGCATCGGGTCAGCTTGTCATGCCGGTGCGCGACCCGCAGCCGACGCCGCGACGAGTGGCCGGCACCGGCGCGCTGCGCATGCCTGGAGCGATCCGGCTATGCGTCCGTCGACGAGCCGGATCCGGCCGTCCTGGAACTTCTCTGATCGGTCGGTCGCGTTGCGCCGGCGTCGATCTGCACCGGGTAGCCGGCGGCCAGCGCGGTCAGGGTCGCGGGTGGGGTCAGCACGGTCGCGGTGCCCGTCCGGGGTCGTCGAACAGGTTTGCCGTAACCGCGCGTCGCCCATTGCGCGATGGTGTCGCCGAGGATCAGCGCGGGCGTGCCGTCGTACACCACGAACGCGCCGTCGGGCAGCGCGGTCCACGCCACGTCGTGCAGCCGGCGCCCCCGACGGGCCTGCCAGCGCTGGGTGTGCAGCAACCGATCCAGC
>JBIOVW010000205.1:0-5760 GCA_044867945.1 Nakamurella sp.
GGTCCGTCGCCTTCCGTTGTCGATCGGCCACCTCTTGCCGAGTGAACGGCCCGCCCATGCCGTGGCCTCGATCGGATCGGGCCGCCGCATCAGCCCTGCCTGCACCGCGGCAACGGCCGGACCGGTCGGTAGCTTCCCGGCCGCTGGGCTGGTCACCTCCGGACGCAACACCCCGGCACCACGACAGAGCGCCGTATCCCAGGACCTGCGCCGCAGCCACAGCGCCGACATCCCTTACCCACCGGCGCCCGGCCTGCCGGTGCCCGCCGAGCCGACTCGGGCCCAGCCGATTCCCGAGTCCGGCACGGTCGACCCGACCCGCTCCACGCCTGCCGCGACCGCCTCCCGGATCGGCCCCGGCGCCACTCCGTTCACGGCGCCGACCGAGCCGGACCTCCGCGCCAGAACCGCGGGACTGCTGCTGAGGCAAGCGATCCCGACAGCCACCAGCATCGCCGCCGCCTCCTCGGCGACGATCCGCCGGATGCCCCCGGCGCCGCCGATGGGCACGCCGCGCCTGGGCTCCCACCGGCAGTTACCCCGCGGTGCGGGCCCGGGCGCTCCCCCGAGCGCGGACCCGCGCTGGTCGTTCGCCGCCGTCGGCGCCACCGGTGAGCGCAGCCTGACCGGCGCGACCATCGGCGCCCGGACCCGGGGCAGTCGGACGGTCACCCTCCCGGCGCCGAGCACGAACCCGGCCGCGCCGAGCACGGACCCTGCCGCCGAGAGCGCGCCGTCCAGCCGGCGGGCCAGCCTGCTCGACCTCGTCCCACCCTCGTTGTTCGATCGGGCCCGCGCTGGGCTGGCCGCGTCGGGATCGGGCTGGTCAACCGGGGCGCAGACGAATGCAGATCGGTTCGCCGTCCGCCCTCCGGGTTTGGTGGCGACCGGCACAGTACCCAACACAGAGGTGGCGCAGGTGACCCAGCCGACGGACAACGGTCCAGTGCCGCGTCAACAGATCGCCGAGGCGCTGACGCCTCGCGAATGGGACGAGCTGGTCGACGTCATCGTCGACCGACTGGAGGAGCGAGTGCTGGACGAGCTGGCCCGGCGGGGTCGTCGCTTCACCCCGGGGGTGTTCTGACATGCCGATGACCGAGAAGGCGTTCCTGGAGATCGAAGGTCGCGCGGACACGATCCCCTGTATGTTCAATCCGGCGGAACTCACTGTCTCCCGGTCTAACTCGTGGAGAGCGGACTCGCTGGGCGGGCAGGGCATCGGGCAGGTCAGGTATCTGGGCGCGCAGTCCGGTGAGATGCGGCTGACCCTGCACTTCGACACCACCGACACCGGGCAGTCGGTCGGACAGCACACCGGCAAGGTGCTCAAGCTCATGGACGTCGACTCGTCGTTGCCCGGCACCGACGCGCAGAGCAACAACGCGCGGCCGCCCTACGTGGTGTTCCACTGGGGCAACCTGCACTCGTTCAAGGCCGTCGTCACCGACCTGATGCTGCGATTCACCTACTTCTCCTCGACCGGCGTCCCGCTCCGGGCCGAGGTCGACCTGAGCCTTCGCCAGTTCGCCCAGTCGGATGCGTTCGGACCGCAGAACCCCACCTCTGGCACCCCGAATCCGCACCGCGTGCATCGCGTGCAGCCCGGCGAGACGCTCGACCGGATCTCGGCCAAGTACTACGGCGACTCCACCCGGTGGAGGCAGATCGCGGGGGCCAATGGGATCACGGATCCCCTGGCCCTACGCCCCGGCGCGCTGCTGTCCATCCCCGGGGGTCCGCAATGACTGCTCCCGTGCTGCAGATCAACCGGACCGCACCGGTCATCCACGTGAACGGGGCGCCGATCGCGGCCACCTCCCTGGCCGCCCTGATGGAGCTGCGCATCACCCGCGGGTTGCGGCTGCCCGGCCGCGCCACCCTGCGCTTCGACGACGCCGGACATACCCTGGCCGCCGGTGGCGGTTTCGACATCGGCTCCACCGTCAAGGTTTCCGCCGGCGGAGGGCAGGTTCTGCTGCTCGGCGAGGTCACCGGCGTCGAACTCACCATGCAACGTGGGCAACCCGAGTTCACCGTGGTCGTCGACGATCTGTCCTACAAGCTCACGCTCGGCGCGAAGATCCGGACCTTCGCCGCGATCACCTACGGCGAGGTGATCGGCCAGATCTGCCGCGAGCACGGAATGAGTTTCGAGAACCGGCAGGGCACCGACGCCCTCACGATCCAGCAGGACTACCTTATGCAGTCGGACACCGACTTCGGCTTCCTCACCGAGATCGCGGACCGCACCGGGAACGACTGGTGGGTCCAGGAGTCGACCCTGGTGGTCGCGGCACCCGCCGACGGGCAGGCCGTGGCCACCCTCGGCTTCGGCGACGACCCGACGCTCGTCGGGTTCACCGTCCGGGCCAGCGCGCTGCACCCGGCAGAACCGGTGGTGCATGGCTGGTGGCCGCAGACCAAGCAGGCGGTCAGCGCGAACGGCCAAGGCGCCACGTCGACCGGCACCGCCTCCCTGGTCGCACCCTTCATCCGGGCGAGCGACCTCACCGCCCGGGCCAAGACGGTGACCGCCGCCGAGGTGCCGTTGGATCAGAGCGAGGCCGAGGTGCTCGCCAACAGGTTGGTGGGCCGATGGACGTCGGGTGCCGTGACCGCGAAAGGCACGACCCGGCAGGTGGAACCGAACATCGTGCCCGGCTCGACGGTCGCGATCACCGGCGCCGGCCCGGCGTCCGGCAGCTACCACGTCACCGAGGTCGAGCACGTCTACAACGGTCGCGGCTTCTCCACCCGGTTCACCGCCGGCGACCGCCGCCCGTCCTCACTGGTCGACGTGCTGGCCACCGAGGCGTCGTCGAGTTTCCGGCGGCAGGGCATCGTCGTCGGCGTCGTCACCAAGGTCGGCAACCCGAACGGCTCGCCGGGCGAGGTGAAGGTCGCCTACAAGTCGGCCGGTGACCAGGTCGAGTCGAACTGGGCCCGGGTCATCACCTTCGGCGCCGGTAGTGGGCGGGGTGCGACGTTCATCCCGGAGATCAACGACGAGGTGATCGTCGGGTTCGAGGGCGGTGACGCCCGGCGGCCGATCGTGCTCGGCGGCGTCTACAACGGCCAGGACGTACCGGTCGAGTTCGGCGTCACCAACAGCAAGGTGAACAAGCGGCGGATCACCTCACGAACCGGGCACTTCATGGAGTTCGGAGACGGCGACGCCACGGCCGACCAGCACATCAGCTTCACCCTGGCCGGTGCCCAACATCAGATCGTGCTTGGCAAGGAGAAGTTCGAGGCGACCGTGCCGGCGGGCAAGCCGATGACGATCAAGGCCGGCAACTCGTCCATCGCCATCGGCGCCGACGGCTCGATCACCATCCAGGGCAAGAAGATCACCCTCAAGGCCGACACCGACGTGGAGATCTCCGGCGTCAACGTCACGACCAAGGCCAGCGTGAAGGCCGAGACGTCGGCCACCCAGATCGCCAGCAAGGCCACGGCGACGAACGAGGTCTCGGCCGGTGGGGCGATGACCGTCAAGGGCGCGATGGTGGCGGTGAACTGAGCGATGTCCGAGATCGTCCCGGCGGGGGCCATGTCCCGCGAGCCGGCCCGGCCCGAGGCCTCGTTCATCGGGCGCGGCTTCTTCTGGCCGATGCAGGTCGACCACACCGGGTCGATCCGACTCACCGACTCGGCGGCCGACCTGGACGCGGCCATGCGGATGGTGCTGACCACCGCCCCCGGCGAGCGGGTGATGCGGGCCCAGTTCGGTTGCCGGATATGGGATCTGCTGTTCGAGCCGGTGACCGCGAACGTGCTGGGCCTGATGGCGCAGGCGGTCCGGGACGCGCTGGTGCAGTGGGAACCCCGGGTGGACGTCGAACGGGTGGACCCGGTGCCCGACCCGCGCGACCCGGCGCTGGTGACCATCAGCGTCGGTTACCGGATCAAGGCCACCAACGACCGCCGCAACCTGGTGTTCCCGTTCTACGTGATCCCGCACGAGGAGGGCTGAGATGGCGCTGCCCGCACCGAACCTGGACGACCGGACGTTTCAGGACATCGTCGACGAGGCCAAGCGGCTCATCCCCAGGTACACACCGGAATGGACAAATCACAACCTGTCCGATCCGGGCGTCGCGCTGATCGAGCTGTTCGCGTGGATGAGTGAAATGGTGCTGTACCGGGTCAACCAGGTGCCGGACCGGCTGTACGTGCATTTCCTGAACCTGGTCGGCATCGACCCGTTCCCACCGTCGGTGGCCCGGGCGGACGTGACCTTCTGGCTCTCCGCGGCGCAGGACACCGTTATCACGGTTCCAGAGGGGACCCAGGTCACCACCACGCGGGACACCGCCGCCGAACAGGCGATCGTGTTCACCACGGTGGAGCGCCTCGACATCCGCCCGCCGGAACTGGTTGCGGCGATGACGACCGACGCGCGGGGGGAACGGCTCACCGAGGTGATCGACGACCTGCGCTACGAGGGCTCGTCGGTCACCTGCTTCGGAACGGTCGACGCGGCCGGCGCGCTCGTCCCAGGGGACGCCCTGCTGTTGGGTTTCGCCCGGTCCCTGGCGGGGGTGGCCGTGCGGCTGTCGGTGTCGGCGATCGCCAAGGGGATCGGGGTCGACCCGATGCGACCGCCGCTGGCCTGGGAGGTCTGGAACGGAGAGGCGTGGATCGCCGTCGATGTGTTCACCGACACCACCGGCGGACTGAACCGGTCCGGCGAGATCGTGCTGATGGTGCCGGGCGAGCACGAAGCGCTGACCCTCGGCGAGACGAGCGCCTTCTGGCTGCGGGTGCGACTGACCCCGGCGCAGGCCGGCCAGCCCAGCTACCAGGAGGCGCCGAGCATCGACGACCTGCGGGCGGTGGCCATCGGCGCCACGGTCCGCGCCGAGCACGCTTCCCCATCGCCGGCCGAGGTCCTGGGCCGGTCTGACGGCAGCCCGGGCCAGGAGTTCCGGGTGAGCTTCCCGCCCATCCTGCCCCGCCGGCCCACGGAGACGGTCCGCGTCACGGATCCCGACGGTGTGACGAAATGGGGCGAGGTGGAAGACTTCTCCCGGTCGGCGCCGGGTGACCGGCACTTCGTGTGGGACTCCGCCTCCGGCGAGATCCGCTTCGGCCCGCGGATCCGGTACGCGGACGGGACGGTCCGCCAGCACGGCATGATCCCGCGGGACGGGGCCGAGATCGCGGTGACCGGTTACCGGTTCGGCGGCGGCGCGGCCGGCAACGTCGGCGCCCGCACGCTGACCGCGATGCGGACGTCTGTGCCGTACGTGTCCGGCTGCGTGAACCTGCGGGCGGCATCCGGCGGAGTCGATGCGGAAACCGTCGCGGAGGCGAAGGCACGGGGCCCGATGACCCTGCGCACCGGCCAGCGGGCCGTCACCGCCGGTGATTTCGAGCGCCTGGCGCTTGAGTCCTCGGTCGAGGTGGCCCGGGCCAGGTGCCTGCCGTCGGCGACCGGGCGCGGACCGGTGCGGCTGCTGGTCGTGCCGGCCGTGCGTACCGAACCGAAGGCGCAGCTGCTGGACGACTACGCCCTTGCGGCGCCGCTGATGCGCCGGATCACCGAGCACCTGGACCGGCACCGCATCGTCGGCACCGCCATCGAAGTGGGAACTCCTTACTACCAGGGTGTTTCGGTTGCCGCTCTGGTGCATGCGCCGCCCGGGCGACCGCTGGCGCTGGTCCGTCAGCGCGCGATCGACGAGCTGACCCGTTACATCAACCCGCTCACCGGAGGCGCGGACGGGGCCGGCTGGCTGTTCGACGTCGACC
>JBIOVW010000206.1:0-4090 GCA_044867945.1 Nakamurella sp.
GCCAGGGCAGCGGTGCTCTCGTCCACGAGTGCAATATACTGCAATTCGCGTGCATCCCGCTCGCACCCTCTCGCAGGCGGCACGCGGCTTCCCCCGAGTAGCCCGGCGCCTGCGTCAGCGCCGACTGGGGTCGGGGGAGCCACTCATCCCGGGGCAGCGAGCCAGGGGTCCTTGAGGTCGAAGTACACGGGCTCACCGACGCTGAGCGCGTCCATCTGCTTCATCACCTCCGCCATCTCCGGCGGCGGCTCCTTCTTCTCACCCTCTCGGGCGTCCTCCTCGGAGGTGAAGTAGAGCGCCATCGTCCACGCGCCGCCCTCGTGCCCGACCGAGACCGACCCGAGGATGTCGGGGCGGAACTGCGCCCAGTCAGTGGGGTCGCTGGCCATGAGCTCCCGAGCCCGGTCGGGGTCGCTGGAACGGCCCTGCATCACCTGCACGAACCTCGCCTTCCCGGGGTCGCCGGGGGCGTCCACGTCGACCGTCGTGCTGTCCGAGAACACCGGCTCCTCCGTGAACAGAGCCGCGGTCTCCTGCCACCAGGCGTCCTGCTCGGGCCGGTTGCTATTCTGCTGCGCGGCCTCCGCGGACTCGAACCGCGCCAGCGCGATCAGAACTCCGTCGTCGGTCACCCCGACAGTGCTGCCCAGCCACCCCACCGCGCCTGGGCCCACGTCTTCTTGCCACCCGTCGAACTGCCGACGCAGCGCGCCGGCGTCTGCGACGCGTCCTTGGATCACCTGCACGAACATGCGCACCCCTTTCAGGACAGCAGCCCCGGCCGACTTGGCCGACCACTCTGACCGGCGTCACCGAACCGGCGGTCCGGGCCGTCTCGACGCTACTGCTGCCCGCGCCCTCGCGCGACCCCCCTTCGGAAGCCGCCCCATCCGCCGCAGATCACCCAGGTCCTTGGCGTCGCGGAAGGCGTTCTTCACCCGCCGGTATTCGAACGCCTTCACCCCCAGGGATGCGCCAGATGCACCTCCGCGGTCCGCGGCGCCGGCCTCCTGCGTGACCGTGAGTGACGCCGTGTTGTCCGCTTCGGCCTCGTTCCGCCGAGGGCACTGGTTCCCAGTGCCGCTGAACCCTGGGCTATCCGGGGCTTCCTGGCCCTACGCTCTGCGCGTCGAGAGGCGTGTGAGTGACATCAGGCCCACGCCGACCGCGAGCAGCACTCTCAACCACCCCATCGACGAAACGTAACGGCAAGCGCCGCCGCCCAGCGAAGATCACCGCACGTCTGTGGTCTGACGTCTGGAAGTGAAGTGCGGGTGGATGTCGGCCTCGGCTGGTAGAAACGGATGTGCCGGCGCCGGTGGATCAGCACAGTGCCGGCAGCGCACCGCTCACCGCCGGGGCGATGACCAACGTGACAGGGGGAACAGTGGCCAGACGCGGGTTCTTCGCGGAGCTGAACTACCAGGCGCAGCAGGCCGAGCAGCGCAAGCGTAAGCAGCAGGCAGCCGTTGTGAGAGCGCATGCTGCTGCGGTCCGCGAGGCCGAACGGACCCAGAAGGCGGCCGAGCGGGCTCGTGGGGCGGCGCAACGCGCGAGTGAGGCAGAGCGGAAGGCGGCCGAGAAGCAGGCTGCGCAGGCCTACGTCGTGGCTCGCCTCGCGGAGGTCGAGGCGATGAACACCGACCTGGCCGAGACGTATGCCGAGATCGACGGGCTGCTGGCCGCCACCCTCGAGGTTGACGACTTCGTGGACCTCAACGAGCTCAAGGCGACCGCCGAGCACCCGCGGTTCGACGCGGGAAGGTTCGCGACGCCGACACCGCCGATGCCAGAGCTGCGCTACCCTCCGGAGCCGCAGTACCAGGAGCCACCGACGCCGACCGGCCTGGCGGGTGCGTTCGGCCGTAAGAAGAAGCACCAGGAGGCCGTGGAGCGCGCTTGCCTCGAACACGAGGCCGCGGTGCAGGCCTGGCACGCCAACAACACCAAGATCTACGACGAATACCTCGCGGAGCGTGACCGTCGTCAGCAGGCTGAGGAGAAGCGCCTCGCGCAGCTCGCGGCCGCGGAGGCGAAGTACGCCGAGAAGTGCCGCAGCCGGGAAGCCGAGGTGGAAGCCCTCAACGCTGAGCTCGCTCGTCTGGTGAACAACCTGGCGTTCGACGTTCCCGAGGCGATCGAGGAGTACGTCGGCATCGTGCTGTCGAACTCGGTGTACCCGGAGTCGTTTCCGGTGACCCACGAGCACACCTTCGACCTCGCCACCCGCGAGCTCACCCTGAGCGTGACGGTTCCAGAGCCGTCGACGGTGCCCGTGGTGAAGGAGTACCGCTACGTCAAGGCGAAGGACGAGATCAACTCAACGTCGTTGCCGGTGAGGGCGCAGAAGGACCGGTACGCCAACGCGGTGTGGCAGGTCGCTTTGCGCACCTTGCACGAGGTCTTCGAGGCCGACCGTGCCGGCAAGATCCACTCCATCGCCCTCACCGTCGGCACCGACACGATCGCGGCGGCGACCGGGAACCCGGAGACGGTGCCGCTGGTGGTGGTCGCGGCGGACCGGAAGACGTTCAACGACTTCGATCTGGCCAACGTGGTGCCGCACGCCACCCTCAACCACTTGGGGGCGGCGGTGTCCAAGTCGCCGTTCGACCTGAGCCCCGCCGACACCGGCCGCGGCGTCCGCGTCCGAGGGCAATGATGCAGTTCAACCCGCCTCCCGGGTGGCCGACCCCGCCCGCGGGGTGGACGCCGCCTCCGGGATGGCAGCCGGATTCGTCCTGGCCAGCACCACCGCCGGGGTGGCAGCTCTGGCTCCCCGATGACACCGACGACCCCGAGGCACGGCACCTGACCGCTTCCGGCGAACATGCCGGGTCCGCGGACTCAACCACGGCGCCAGCAGCGTCCGCTTCTCAGCCGACAACGCCTGCGGCATCCCAGCCGACGCCCACGACCGCGATGCGGCCGTCGGCGCCAGCCAGCGGCCCTGGCGCCGGCGGTACCGACGCGGAACCGCTGTTGGCCCGAATCGCGGAGCTGGAGGTCGCCCTGGCCGCTGCCCGCTCTGGCGCCGCACCTGGCGGTGATGTCATCGAGCTCAGCGACCAGCAGGTCCTCCAAGACGTCGGCATCTACCGTTACCACCACCCCTTGGAGAACGCCGCCGCGTACAAGGACCGTCTTCGCGACCTGGAAGCCAAGATCGACGAGGTCATCAAGGCCGCCCACGCCGTGCTCGCCTCGGACATGTTCACCTTTTCCGGCTCCCTGGCCAAGGGCCGCAGGATGGTCGCGGACCTGTCCAAGCTGATGTTGCGCGCCTACAACGCCGAGGCCGACAGCTGCGTACGGTCGCTTCGGTCGGGGAACGTCACCACCGCCAAACGCCGCCTGCACAACGCGGTGACCGCGATCGAGAGACTCGGCGTGATGATGGAAATGCGCATCAACCCCGAGTACCACGCGCTGCGGGTCGCCGAACTCGAGCTCACCGCCGACTTCCAGATGAAGGTCCAAGAGGAGCGGGAGCGGGCCCGCGAAGAACGCGACCTGCTCCGCGAGCAACGGCGCGCTGAGGCCGAACTTGCGGCGGAAAGGGAGCGCCTGGACAAGGAGAAGGCGCACTACGTCAGCGTGCTGATGTCGCTGCGTGCCTCGGGTGACGACGCAGCCGCCGACGAACTGGCTGCCCGACTCGTCGAGATCGAGCAGGCCATCGAGACCAACGACTATCGGATCGCGAACATCCGCGCCGGCTACGTGTACGTTATCTCCAACATCGGCGCATTCGGGCCGGGTGTGGTCAAGATCGGCATGACCCGCCGGCTAGCGCCACTGGACCGCGTCCGGGAGCTCGGTGACGCCTCAGTACCGTTCCCCTACGATGTCCACGCGTTGTTCTTCTCCGAGGACGCCATCGCATTAGAGAACGAGCTGCACAAGGCGTTCGCCGACTGTCGGGTCAACCACGTCAACCAGCGGCGCGAGTTCTTCTTCGCGACCCCCGAAGAGGTCCGGGTCATCCTCGCCGAGAAAGTGGGAGGCCTCCTGGAGTTCACTGAGACTCCCGAAGCAGTGGAGTACTTCCAGAGCCGCAGCTTGTGGCCGACCCGGAGCTAAAGTACCC
>JBIOVW010000207.1:0-2022 GCA_044867945.1 Nakamurella sp.
GGTTCGGCCGGCCGGTGGGGATCGTGCGGAAGCTGATCGCGCCGGTGGCGAGCCCGCGCGCCTCGGTCGCGAACGCGAGCAGGTCCCAACCGGGATCGATCACCACGTAACGTCCGACCGTCCCGATCAGGTCGGACAGTTGCGCGGGGTCGGCCAGGATCCCGGCCGACCGGACCTCGTGCGCGAAGCTCGCCAGGAACGCCTGCTGGCGCACCACGCGGTCGAGGTCGCCCCGCGGCAGGCCGTGCCGCTGACGCACGAAGGCCAGCGCCCCCGGCCCCTCCAGCGTCTGCGCGCCCGCGCGGAAGTCCGCGCCCGAGTAGGAATCGCGCACCGGGGCGTTCAGGCAGACCGGCACCCCGCCCACAGCCTGGGTGATCTCGGCGAACCCCGCCAGGTTCACCTCCGCGTAGTGGTCGACCGACACCCCGGTGAGCTGCTCGACGGTCGTTATCAAGGTGCGCCGCCCGGCCTGGGCACTCTGTTGCTCCAGCGCCGCGCCCGTCACACCCTGCGCGACGAGCCGCGCGCGGGCGGCATCGGCGCCCCGGACGTACGCCGAGTTGATCTTGTGGGTACCGAATCCCGGGATGGACACGAACGAGTCGCGCGGGATCGAGACGGCCGTGGTCGGCAGCATCGCGTCGTCGGGGACCCGTACGAGGATCAGGGTGTCGGTGTTCAGCGTGCCCTGGTCCGGCCCGGCGGCGAGCGCGTCGAGCAGCTGCCGGGGCAGGGGGTTCCCGGCGGCGTCGGTGCGGCTGTCCAGGCCGACCAGCAGGATGTCGGTCACGCCGTCCGAGGGCCGGTCCCGCGTCAGCACGTCGCTGGTCACGAGCCGAGCACCCAGCTCCCGGTAGGCCGTCCAGCCGTAGCCGGTGACCAGGAGCACCAGCGCGGACACGACCGCCGTGACGATCCGCGCCGCGCGCACCACCCCTGCTCATCCCCCTCGACCCGGGCCGTCCGACCATCTCACGATCGGCCGACGCGGCGGGTTCCCGCGCCGCGCGGACCGTCCTCAGCTTCGACACAGATCCACCCGGCACGATCGAGGCATGAGAACGCGCGCCACTCGCATGCTCGCGGTGACCGTCGCCGGCGGCCTGGTGCTGGCCGGTCTGCTCGCCCCGGTGGCCGCGGGGATCGCGCTCATGTCTAACGGGACGCCGGCACCGGCGCGCGACCCGCTGCCGCCGGAGGCGGACATGCCCGCCGTCACCACCGTCCTCGACCGCGACGGCAACCCGATCGCCCAGCTGGAGGACCAGTACCGCATCCCGGTCGCCATCCACGCGATCGCCCCCGCCATGCAGGCGGCCGCGATCGCGATCGAGGACCGGCGGTTCTACGACGAGGCGGGCGTCGACCCGATCGGCACTGCCCGGGCGCTGGTCAGCAACAGCCTCGGCAGCGCGACCCAGGGCGGCTCCACGATCACCCAGCAGTACGTGAAGAACTACCTGATCAACGTCGTGGACCGCGAGAACCCCGCCGCCCAGCGGGCCGACCGGTCCGACACCCTCGGCCGCAAGGTCCGCGAGGCGGAGCTGGCCACCGGACTGGCCCACTCGATGTCCAAGAACGACGTGCTGGACGGCTACCTCAACGTCGTCGAGTTCAGCGGGAACGTCTACGGCGTGGAGGCCGCCGCCCACGCCTACTTCGGCACCACGGCCGCCGCGCTCACGGTGCCGCAGGCCGCCCTGCTCGCCGGGATGGTCAACAACCCCAACCTCTACGACCCGTACGACCACCCGAAGCAGGCGAAGGAGCGCCGCGACGTGGTCATCGCCGCCATGGCCCAGGTCGGGTCGATCACGCCCGCCCAAGCTGCCGCGGCGACGGCGGCACCGCTGGACGTGCGGCGCGACGGTCCGGTCGTGCCCGGTGGCACCTGCATGGCCGCCGCCCCGGACGCCGGGTTCTTCTGCCAGTACGCCGTCGACTACCTGAAGAAGGCCGGGCTCACCGCGGACCAGCTGGCCACCGGCGGCTACACGATCCGCACGACGATGGACC
>JBIOVW010000208.1:0-2563 GCA_044867945.1 Nakamurella sp.
CGTCGACGGGGTGTCGGTCAATCGAGCAGCCGTTCCGGGTTGCGGAACAGTTCCTGCATGTCGGCCAGCACGCGGGCGCCGTCGGCGCCGTCGATGGGACGGTGGTCGATGGTGAGCCCGACGGTGACACCAAGGCGTGCGGTCAGCCCTCCTCGGATGACCATGGGCCGTTCGGAGATGGCGCCGGCGGACAGCGAGGTCGCCTGGGGTGGGGTGAGCAGGCTGGTGAACGAGGGCACCCCGAAGCCGCCCAGGTTGGACAGGGTGGTGGTGCCGCCCTGCAGGTCGGCGCCGGTGAGCCTGCCCGCCCTGGCCCGGGCGATGGTGGCCCGAATCAGAGCGTCCTGCTCGTCGATGGGCAGCTGGTCGGGGTCCCGGATGACCGGGGCCAGCAGGCCGATCGCGGTGTCGGCGGCGAGCGCGACGCCCACGCTGTCCTTGGCTGCGGCCGGTGCGTTGGCCGCGTCGTCCCATCCGGCGTTCACCTGCGGGTACGCGCGGATCGCCCGGGCGAGGGCGCGCATCAGCAGGGTGGACCAGCCGATTCGGCGTCGGACCCGGCTGGCGGCCTCCAGGTCCAGTTCGGCGAACACGGTGAATTGCGGGACAGTGGCGCTGGCGATCATGGTGCGGGCCACGGCCGACCGGATCGCCCGGCGGCGCGGAGCAAGCGCATCGGCGAAGCCTGGGTCATCGGTCGATGCGGCCGGCGCGGTTGCCGCCGGAGCGGGGGCCACCGGGGCGGCTGGTACGGGTGCCGGGGGCGCCACGACCGCGGCCGGAGCAGGAGCGGTGGCCGCCGCCGAAGCCCCAGCGGCCGCCGCGTCGTTGGCGCTGCCGGCTCCAGCGGCGAGTTCAACGTCTCCGACGGTGATCACTCCGCCCGGGCCGGTGGCGCGCACATTCTCGAGGGAGACGTCGAGCTCGGCGGCACGCCGGCGGGCCTTCGGGACCGCGGGCAGCGGGCCCTTTCGGGAGACCGGGGTGGCAGCCTTGGGCCCGCGGGCGGATCCGTTGCGGTCGGGTCCGGCCGGGGCGACATCCGAACCTGGGGTGGCCGGTTCGCTGGCGCCGTCCGGGGGCGGGTCGAACAGACCGGCCATCAGGTCCTCGGACTCGCTGAGGATGAACGCGATGGGGGCGCCGACATCGACGACGTCGCCGGGCTGGGCCACCAGGCGGGCGACGACGCCGTCGACCGGAGACTCGACCTCCATGTCGACCTTGTCCGTCTGTACCTCGGCCACCACATCGCCGGCACTGACGGAGTCGCCTGCGGCGACCGCCCAGGAGATCATCTCCCCGGTCTCCATCGTCATGCTCATCTTCGGCATGGGCAGGGGGACTTCGTTGGCCATCAGGAATTCCTCACCAGGTTCATGCTGTGGTTGATAATGTCCTCGACCTGCGGGACAGCCGCGCGTTCCAGTTGCGGCGCATAGGGAATAGGAATGTCCATGCCGCAGAGCCGGCCGATCGGGGCGAGCAGCGAGTAGACGGCATCGGACTCGGAGATGCGGGCGGCGACCTCGGACATGAACCCGCCGGACTTGACCGCCTCCTGCACCAGCAGAACCCGGCCGGTGCCCTTGACCGCGTTCAGCACGGTGTCGGCGTCGAACGGCACCAGGGAACGCACGTCGATGACGGTCGCCTCCACGCCCTGCTCGGCCAGGGCATCAGCCGCTTCCAGAGACCGGGACACCATAATCCCGGTGGCGACCAGGGTGACATCGTCGCCGCGGCGACGGATCGCGGCCTTGCCCAACGGAGTGCGGACAGCCTCGATCGGCACCTCTCCGCTGGTCCGGTACAGCAGCTTGTGTTCGATCACGATGACCGGGTTGGGATCGTCGATGGCCGACAGGAGCAGGCCCTTGGCGTCGGCGGGGGTGGCCGGCATGACCACCTTGAGGCCGGGGATGTGCGCGAACCAGGCTTCCAGGGACTGCGAATGCTGCGCGGCCGCGCCGGTGCCCGAGCCGCCGGGGGCGCGCAGCACCATCGGCACGCTGGCCGCGCCGCCGAGCATGAAGTGGATCTTGGCGGCCTGGTTGACGATCTGATCCATCGCCTGGCAGGTGAAATCGGAGAACTGGATCTCCACGATCGGCCGGGACCCGACCAGCGCCGCGCCGACCGCGGCACCCACGATGCCCAACTCGGAGATCGGGGTATCCCGGATCCGGTCGGCGCCGAACCGGTGGTACAGGTCGCCGCTGACGCCGAACGCGCCGCAAGGTGCGCAAACAGGCCAAGAAGCTCGGGGTGCGCTACTCGTTCCTGTTCATGCGGGCCAACGGCGCCCAACTCAAGACCCTGGCCGACCTGTACGACGACGGCACCCTGCGTCCGGTGCTGGACCGCACCTTCGACTTCGACCAGACCCTGCAGGCCATGGCGTAAGTCGAAAAAGGAAAGGCCAAAGGAAAGATCGTGGTGACCCGATGAGATGTCCGGTGTCAAGCCGCAGGCGCCCGGCCTCTTCACCGAGGCGATCGAGTCGAACGCGGCCGGCGATGGCACCTGGCCGGCGGGCCGCGCCACGCTGGCTGCTGGCGAC
>JBIOVW010000209.1:0-2309 GCA_044867945.1 Nakamurella sp.
GCCGACCACCGCCACCGTCTGCCCGGCCGGGATGTGCAGGCTCATCGGCGCGAGCACCGGCACCGCCGGGGTGTAGGCGAACTCGACCCCGGTGAAGAGGATCTCGCCGGCGACGGTGGCCGGCAGCGGTTGCGGATCCGCCGGCTCGGGCACGCCGGGCCGCTCCTGCAGCAGCCCGGAGATCTTCTCCAGGGCGGCGATGGCCGACTGGTACGCGTTGTAGAACATGGCCAGCTCGTCCAGCGGGTCGTACATCCGCCGCACGTACAGCAGGAATGCGGCGAGCACGCCGACCTCGAGGGAGCCGTCGATGACCTGGACCGCGCCGAGCACCATGGTGGCGACCAGGCTGAGGTTCCCGAACAGCCGGACGGCGGGCGTGTAGATGCCCAGCGCGACCAACGCGTCGCCGTTCGCGTCCGCGTTCTGGTCGTTCAGTGCACCGAAGATGGCCCGGTTCCGGGATTCCCGACGGAACGAGACGACCGCCCGCAGGCCGTTCATCGTCTCGGTGAACTGCACGATGACGGCGGCGATCAGCGTTCGGGTGCGCCGGTAGATCCGCCGGGACCGATGCTGGAACCACCGGGTGGCCAGCAGGATGGGGATGAACGCGGCCAGCGCCACCAGCGCCAGGTCCGCGTCCAGGGCCACCAGCGTGACGCTGATCGCGACCACCGACAGCACCCCGGAGATGAGCCCCTCCAGGCCCTCACCGGCCAGTTCGTCCAACGAGTCCAGGTCACTGGTCAGCCGGGAGATCAGCCGTCCGGACGTGTACTTCTCGTGGAACGCCAGACTCAGGGACTGGGCGTGGGTGAACACCCGGCCCCGCAGGTCCAGCAGCATGGCCTGGGTGACCCGGGCGGACAGTCGGACGAACACCGCCTTGCCCACGGCGTTGGCGATCCCGGCGCCCAGGTAGGCCAGGGTGGCCAGCACCAGCGGCCACCCGTCACCGTCGACGAGCGCGGGCACCGCGGTGTCGATGCCGTAGGCCACGGCCAGCGGTCCGACCAGGTAGGCCAGTTCGCTGATCACCACGATGATCCCGGCGAGCAGTGCCCACCACCGGTACGGCCGGATCAGGCTGCCGAGCAGTCGGCGGGACCGGGCCCGCAACCGAAGGCCGACCACGCTCGACACGTCATGGGCGTCCTCGGCGGCCACCCCGCGCCAGGCGTCATCGGCGTCCGGTTCCAGGTCCGGCAGCGGCGTGCTCGTCATGGCGCAACCCCCGTCCGGCTGGTCAGCAGGTTGCGGTAGTCGGAATTGGTCGACAGCAGGTCCGCATGGGTGCCGACGGCCACGACGCGGCCGCCGGCGAGCAGGGCCACCCGGTCGGCGAGCAGCACGGTGGACGCGCGGTGCGCGACCACCAACGCGGTCGTCCCGGTCAGGACGGACCGCAGCGCCTGCTCCACCTTCGATTCGGTGTGGATGTCCAGTGCGGACAGCGGGTCGTCCAGCACCAGCACCTCCGGTCGCCCGAGCACCGCCCGGGCCAGCGCCAGCCGCTGCCGCTGCCCACCGGACAGGGACAGGCCCTGCTCGCCGATCCGGGTGTCCAGGCCCCACGGCAGGCCGGCGACGAAGTCGGCCTGTGCGAGCTGCAGCGCCGCCCAGACCTGATCGTCGCTGCCGTCCGGGGAGCCCAGCAACACGTTCTCCCGGACGGACGCCGAGAACAGCGTAGGCTCCTCGAAGGCCACTGCGATCCGGCGTCGCAGGTCGGCCAGGTCCAGGGCGCGGATGTCGGTGCCGTCCAGGGTGATCCGCCCGCCGGTGACGTCGTAGAGCCGGTTCACCAGGGCGGTCAGGGTGGTCTTGCCCGACCCCGTCGCACCGACCAGGGCGATCGTCTCGCCCGGGCGGATGTCCAGATCGACGCCCCGGAGCAGGTCGGAATGCTTGGCCGGGGTGTCGGCGAACCGGAACCGGACCGCCTCGAACCGCAGGCGGCCGCGGCGGGGTGCGTCGGAGCGGACCGGCCGGCGCGGCGAGGTGATGGTCACCGGGGCGTTCATCACCTCGAAGTACCGCTGCGTCGCGCTGGCCGCATCGTTCGTCATCGCCAGCAGCCAGCCGATGGAGTCGATCGGCCACCGCAGACCGAGCGCGACCCCGAAGAAGGCGACCAGGGTGCCCGCGGACATCTCGCCCGACGCGACCTGCTGGATGCCAAGGAACAGCGTCAGCCCGACGGCCAACTCCGGGACGACGATGATCGACCCCCACAGTTTGGCCACCACGCGGGCCTTGGTCAGTTCGGTTGTCTGCAGCGCTGCGGCCTGCCGGGCGAACAGCCG
>JBIOVW010000210.1:0-5325 GCA_044867945.1 Nakamurella sp.
GCGGGAACGCCGTCGAGTGGTTGGCCTTACGCTCGGGGATCGCCAATCGGTCGTGCTTCCAGTCGATGTCGTCCAGGGTCAGCGCGGCGACCTCGCGGGCCCGCAGACCATAGGTGACCAGCAGCAGCAGGATCGCGTGGTCGCGTCGGCCGGCGGGGGTTCGGCGGTCGACGCCGGCCAGCACCCGGTTCACCTCGGACCAGGAGATCGACCGCGGGATGGTCGACATGCGGTAGACCTGCGGCCAGCCGACCGCTTCGCTCAGGTCGGCGGCGAGCACGCCTTCGCGATGCAGGTACCGCAGGAACACCCGCAGGACCCCGGCATCCTCCCGAACCGTGCTCCTCGCCAGCCCCGATGCGGCGCGTTCGACGATGTGGCTGCTCAAGATGACCGGCGACAGCTCCTGCACCGACCTCACGCCGATGCGCCGCAGGTATGCCTGGAACCGGTCCAAGTGGTACCGGTAGGAATACAAGGTGGTCGGGCGAAGGCCCCGTTCCTCGACCAGGTAGGTGAAGAAGTCGGGAGCGACATCGGCGAACGGTTGGGCGAATTGGGACCGACCGGTGGGCTCGAACCCGGTGACCACGACGGTCAACAGTTGCTCGACCGGGCCCCGGACCTCTTTGCTCATCGGCCGCGTGGAACCCGTGCGAGCCCGGTGCCGGGCGATCCGATCGGCCACGAAGGCGTCGACATGAGCCGGCAGCTCGCCGACCTCGCGTGCTCCCCGGGCCTGTGCGAACTCACCGAAGGCGAACGCGATCGGGACCCTGGTCCAGACGAACCTTGCGCTGTAACCCCGCTCGACCAGCCAGTTCAAATACTGCTCGATCTGCGGGGCGATCCACGACCCGCGGAGCCGGTCGATCGTCGCCGGCTTGACGAAGTACTGCTCCAACATGGGCAACTTCCCTTCCACTGGGGGTATGGAGGAAAGCAACCTCGCAGATCGGCCAGCGTTATGTGGCCCAAGAAACGACTTCGCAAACCGAGCAAGCCGCCTGCCCGGCGAACTCTCGGCCTCAGGGTCCCGACATGGAACATATTCGGGCCCGGTACATAAATCAGACCTCCTCGAAGATCCCGCTTCCTGGGTTTGCTCGACCCGTCCAGGTCAGGGTTCGATCAGGCCGGCCCGGATCGCGTACCGGGTGAGCTGGAGCCGGTCGTGCATGCCGAGCTTGTGCAGGACGTTGGCCCGGTGCCGGTCCACCGTTTTGACGCTGATGAACAGGGTGTCGGCGATGTCCCGGGACGAGTGACCCTCGGCGATCATCTTGACCACCTCCTCCTCCCGGGCCGTCAGGATGCTGTCCGGGATCCGCTCGCCGTTGCGGCTCCGTCGCAGGTAGTCGTCGATCAACGCGGACATGGCGCCATGGCAGACGAACGGCTCTCCGCGGATGGCGGACCGGCACGCACGCAGCAGGTCCCGGTCGGCCACGGACTTGAGCACGTAGCCGCAGGCGCCGGCCTTGAGCGACTCGAAGAAGTACTGCTCGTTGTCGTACATGGACAGCATCAGCACCCGAATCGCGCTGTTGCGTCTGGACAGCTCGCGGGCGGCCTGCAGCCCGGTCATCCGGGGCATCGAGATGTCCAGAATGGCCAGGTCGACGTCATCGTCGACGGCCAGGTCCAGCGCCTCGGCGCCGTCGCCGGCCTCGGCGACCACCTGCAGGTCAGGCTCGCCGTCCAGGATCAGCCGTAGGCCCCGGCGCACCAGGGTGTGGTCGTCGGCCAGCAGGACCCGCGTCAGGTCGGCCATCGTCAAGTCCTCTCGATCGTCGGTGGCGTCGGGACCCCCAGTCCCAGCCGGGTCCCGCCGCCCGGCGCCGGACCGATGGATAGCGTGGCGCCGACCAGGATCGCCCGTTCCCGCATGCCCCGGATGCCCGCGCCCTCCGCCGCCCGGCCGACGCCCCGGCCGTCGTCGTTGATGGTCAGTTCGACGCAGCCCGGGCGGCTGACCAGGGTGAGCTCGACCCGGGTGGCGTCGGCGTGGCGGGCCACGTTCGTCAGGCCCTCCTGCGCGATCCGGTAGATCACCAGCTCCGCGTTCGCACCGAGCGCGGGCAACCGGGGATCGACGGTGACATCCACGGGAAGACCGCCCGCCCTGGTGACGTCGGTGGCCAATGCGGCCACCGCGCTGCGCAGACCGAGGTCCTCCAGCACCCCTGGCCGCAGCCGGCGGGCAACCATCCGCACCTCGTCCAGACAGCCCCGAACGGTCTCCTGCACCACCTGCAGCTCATCCCGCAGCGCAGGCGGGGCCAGGTCCACCGTTCGCCTGAGGTCGAGCAGAACGGCGGTCAGGCCCTGCCCGATCTCATCATGCAGTTCGCGGGCGATCCGTTGCCGCTCACCCTCCTGGGCGGCCAGGGCGTGCGCGCTGCTCACTCCGCGCTCCTGCTCAAGCCGGTCCAGCATCTCGTTGAACTTACGGACGAGTTGAGCGACGTCGCGGTCGGCGGGCATGGACACTCGTTCACCCGGGCGGAGCAGGTCGACGCGCTCCATCAGCGCGGACAGCCGGTCGAGCGGGCGCAGGGTGGCCCGCACCAGGACCGCGTTCATCGCGACCATCGCGATGGCGCCCGCGGCGAGCACGGCGACCTCGGTGACCAGCACCGGATGCGAGATCGTCACGGGTGAGAACGTCAGCACGACCCCCGCGACCACGACGACCAGGGCGTTGAACAGCAGCAGGCGCTGGTAGAGCGACGGGCGGCGGGCACGAGCCGCCGCGCCACCGAGTCGAGCACTCTGACCGACGGTCACGGACATGAACCCAGCGTCACCTCCCGACCCCGTGCTGTCCATGGTGGCTGGGCACCATTCCGGCTCCCGACCCGGCCGGGTCCGATCAGGAAATGGGTGCTGCACCCGATTGTCAGGTTGTCGGCGGGTCCGCAGACTCCCGGTACGGCCGACGTTCGGGGAGCCCAGTCCGCGGGACACCCCGAACGCGGCCGGCCAACGGTCATCGTTGATCAGCAATTGGAGGAGTCATGGTGAAACGAGTCGTCTGGGCGAACGACGCGAGCCCGTCCGCCGACCGGTCCCTGCCGGTGATCCGGGATCTCGTCGCGTCGACGGGGGCGGGCCTGACCATCGCTTGGGTATCCCGGGAATGGCACATCGGCCGGCGTCCGGTGCTCGTCGACGACCATCGCGAACTCGAGCAGGGGCTGCGGCGCCGCGCCGACGAGCTGAAGGCCGAGGGGCTCTCCGTGGACCTTGTGATGACCACGAACGACGGCGGTCATCCGGCGCAGGTCATCGCCGACCTCGCCGAGAGCGAGGACGCCGACCTCATCGTGGCCGGCAGTCACGGGCGCGGACCGGTGACCGACCTGCTCCTGGGGTCGTTCACCAGCCACCTGCTCAAGGTCGCGCAGCGCCCGGTGTTGATCGTGCCGTGGCGCCCGCACCGGACCCATCCGGAATCGCCGGATTCGGCCGCCGGATAGCCCGGCGGGCTGCCGATCAGGGCCCGGCGGTCCCGGTCCCCCCCGGTTCCTCGGCGGCCGTGGTGGGTGTGGTCGGGGTGGTTGCCGTCGTGGCGGTGGTGGGCGTCGTCTGGGTGGTCCGGGTGGTCGGGGTCGTGGGGGTGGTCGTTGTCGGCGTTGTCGGCGTCGTGGTGGTCGGCGTCGTCGTCGTCTGAGTGGTCGTGGTGGGGGTGGTCGGCGCGGTGGTCCGGGTCGTGGTGACGGTGACCTGGGACGGGATCGACGAGCTGGTGCTGGTCGGGGTCGTGGTGGGGACGGTCGGGGTGTCGGTGACCGAGTTGCGCTGGATCAACGCGACCACGCCGACGACGGCGAGTGCGGCGATGGCCAGGATCAGCAGGGTGATGGCGAACGTGCGGCCCGCGTTCGACTTCCGTGGCGCCGGTGGCGGCGGGGGCACGCCCTGCGGCAGGGTCGCCGTGGCCGGCGTCACCGGGGTGACCGGCGCCGTCGGGAGCTGGCCGCGTCCGGTGAGGGTGGCCTCGACCTGGGCCGCGGTCGGTCGGCGCATCGGGTCGGCGTCGGTCATCGCCCGCAGCAGGGCCGGCCAGGACCCGGGCAACGTGTCCGGCACGGCGGGGTCGCGCAGCAGCCGGGCGACGGCCGACTCGACCGCCTGGCCGGGGTACTCCCGGCGACCGGTCAGCGCCTCCAGGAGCACCAGGCCGAGCGCATACACGTCGGTCGGCGGACCGACCTCGGCGCCCCTGGCCTGCTCGGGGCTGAGGTACGCGGCAGTGCCGATGACGTCCACCGCGGCGGTCAGCCGTTCGGCGGCCAGCTCCCGGGCGATGCCGAAGTCGCTGAGCTTCACGTCGCCCTCGGTGGACATCAGGATGTTCGCGGGTTTGACGTCCCGGTGCACCAGTCCCTGGGAATGCACGGCGGCCAGCGCGCCGGCGACCGCCGCGCCGATCCGGGCCACATCGGTCGGGGCCATCCCGGTGGGCGTGATCCGGTTGGCCAGCGTGCCGCCCTGCACCAGTTCCATCACCAGGTAGGTGAGGTCGGCATCATCGCCGGAATCCGTGCCGGGCGCCGGTTCGACACCAAGCCTGGCGTCGTAGACCGTCACCAGGTTGGGATGGTGCAGCTTGGCCAGCACCTGCATCTCGGTGCGTTGCCGGGCGACCGTGGTGGGGTCGCTCATCCCGCGGTGGAACACCTTGACGGCAACCTGCCGGCCCAGCAGCTCGTCCAGCCCGCGGTAGACCTCGGCCGTCGCGCCGCGGCCGAGCAGCTCCTCCAGCCGGTACCGGTTGTCCAGCACGATCCCCGGCACCACCCCCGGCGTTGGGTCGCTCGGCGGGCCGTAGGGCTGGGTGTGGTCCAGCGGTTCACCGGTGTCGTCGAGCCAATCCTGGGGATCGCCCTGCTGGGTGGGTGGACCCAGGGACGGGGCGGGAGGGCTCGAGGACTCGCGCCGGGTGCGGTCGCGGGGGTCTTCGCCGCTCGCGGGCTGATCGTCGTCCGGCACGCCGGTCAGCCTATCGGCATCGGTCCGGGGTGCGACTGTGAGGAACTCCCACCGGCTCGGGCGAATCCTCTCGCGCCCCACGCCGATCTCCGTCAGGATGTCCTTGGTTCGATTACCGCGAGACGTCCGTGATCAATTCCCGGAGAGGGCTTGCGCCCGGCGTTGAGCATAGGTTAGCCTAACCTCGTTCGACAGGAACGATGCCCGTCGGATCACACCGGTGACGTCCCGCGGCGGGGACAGAGCCCAGCTCCCGGTGGGGATTCGGCAAGGGGGATCTGGTCTGCGAAAGCACCGCCTGTCGATGGCCGGCGCGAGCACCTCCGG
>JBIOVW010000211.1:0-2274 GCA_044867945.1 Nakamurella sp.
CTCCGGTGCCGGTCGTCGGCGAGTACCGGATGCAGTTGCCGCTCGTGTTGTGATCAACGCCGCGGTGATCGGCCATCTGCGCCTGAATCGTGCCGAGATTGACCGTCGCGGCGTTCGCCGTCGGCGCCGGCGTCACGATCGACGTCACCACCGCCAGCCCCGCCACCAACGCGACGACGGTCAGCAACGACCCGCACCGCCGCCCAGCCTTGAGGGTTGAACCGCCCATTCCGGCCCCCACATTCGAAGCAGGCGGGTCGGCGTGTCGCCGCCCGATTGATCACGCAACGTGTGATCCTGGGCAGCCTAGCCTGAGAAACTGGTGTGTGCCCGGGTCCGGTGTGACTGCTGTGACCAGAGGGATTGTCGCCTTGTCGATTTGTTCACTCGATCAGGGACGTCTGACGTGGACGACATCACCCGCCGTGTATGCGGTCGATCGCCCGGCCGCATTCCTTACCACCACTGCGCCAGCGGGATCTACATCGATCGCAGTCCCGGTCACCCAGCGTTGATTCGGCAGGATCACGCGCACTTCCGTGCCCAATGTCGCGCAGGCGATCCGGTAGTGCGGTCGGATGCCGGCCGCATCGACATCCCCGGCGGCCGCCTCCCAGCGGTCGCACCATCCTCCGAGCTCGTCCAGGATCGCGGCCAGCAGAACCGCCCGATCCCGGGTACCACCGGCCAGGCCAAGCGAGGTGGCGTCGGCCCGCGGCAGCTCGTCGGGGGTGAGCGAGACGTTGATGCCCGACCCGACGATCAGCACGTCGCCGGCCAGCTCGCCGAGGATGCCGGCGCACTTGGCGCCGTCGATCAGCACGTCGTTGGGCCACTTCAGAGCCGCCTCGACACCTGCGGCACGGCGTAGTCCGGCGACGATCGACAGGCCCAGCACCGCCCCGATCCAGCTTCGTCGCTCAGGCGGCACCGAAGGCAGCCGCAGCGCGACGGAGAACATCAGCCCCGCCCCGGGCGGGCACTGCCAGTCACGCCCGGCCCGACCACGGCCGGCCGTCTGTTCCTCGGTGACCAGCACGGTCCCGTTCTCGAGCAGGCCGGTCTCCGCGCGGGCGACGAGGTCCGCGTTGGTCGAGCCGGTCTGCGTCGAATGCTCGATCCGCCACCGTGCCGGCGTGGCGAGCGCCCGCGTCACCGTGGCCGGGTCGATCGGGCGGCGGGACTGCTCCAGATCACCGGGGGCGGACATCGGCACACGGTAACCGCAAGGCCCTGACCGCCGGGTCTGAGACCGGGAGTCATCCAAGGTGAACTGCGTCTCAGCGTGGTCAACGTCAGCCGCTCGCCTGGGTAACCTCTCGCCCGTGAGTCGGACCGCTGATGCCCCCGATGTCGCCGCCGCCGGTGGCGCGCCCGTGAACGGCTCGTCCGACCCGGGTCCCCCGCACACCACGGCCGGAAAGCTGGCCGACCTGGACCACAGGTTGGACGAGCACATCCACGCCGGATCCGCGGCCGCAGTCGAGCGGCAGCACGCCCGCGGCAAGCTGACCGCCCGGGAGCGGATCGACCTGTTGCTGGACCCGGGCTCGTTCGTCGAGTTCGACTCCTTCGCCCGGCACCGGTCGACCAACTTCGGCCTCGAACGGAACCGCCCCTACGGCGACGGCGTGGTCACCGGGTACGGCACCGTCGACGGCCGGGAGATCTGCGTGTTCTCCCAGGACGTCGCCGTGTTCGGCGGGTCGCTGGGTGAGGTGTACGGCGAGAAGATTGTCAAGATCCTCGATTTCGCGCTGCGCTCGGGCCGCCCGGTGGTCGGCATCAACGAGGGCGGCGGCGCCCGCATCCAGGAGGGCGTGGTCTCTCTCGGCCTCTACGCGGAGATCTTCAAGCGCAACGTGCACTGCTCCGGGGTGATCCCGCAGATCTCGCTGATCATGGGCGCCAACGCGGGCGGGCATGTCTACTCCCCCGCGCTCACCGATTTCGTGGTGATGGTCGACAAGACTTCGCAGATGTTCATCACCGGCCCGGACGTCGTCCGTTCGGTCACCGGGGAGAAGGTCACCCTGGAGGAGTTGGGCGGCGCCCGCACCCACAACACCCGATCCGGCAACGCCCACTACCTGGCCAAGGACGAGCCCGAGGCCATCGGGTACGTCCGGGACCTGCTGTCCTACCTGCCGTCCAACAACCTGTCGGCAGCGCCCGTCGCGCCAGGCTTCGGCGCGGATCCGGACGAGCCGACCGCCGACGACCTGGCCCTGGACACCCTCATCCCGGACTCCCCCAACCGCCATGTCGTACGGC
>JBIOVW010000212.1:0-2939 GCA_044867945.1 Nakamurella sp.
TGTCGGCTGTCGGCCCCTGAGTGTGTGCGGGGGGTATCCGTTTTGGCCGTGACGTTGGTCGGGGTCGTCGTCGGGTGGGTTGTCGTACCGGGACTGCCCGAAACACCCACAGCCCCACCGGCGCTCACGGATCATGACCACCGACCCCAGCACCTTACCGTCCACACTGGACCCTGACGGCAAACGCCAGCGGCGACACTGGGACCTCGTGAGGGCGCTGTGCGGGATCTTCCCGACCCGGGGGCGGCGACCACCCCGGCGAAGACGACGAGCCGGCGGGCTGACCCTCTATCGATGGGGCCAAAGTGGGGCCACGCTGGTACGCTGATGTCATGCCCGAGACCACCGACCGCGGGGACAGCCGCAAGGCGATGAACCTGCGACTACCCGCGGACCTCATGGCCCGACTTCAGGCATACGCCCGGCGCACCGAGCGCAGCGCGAACGCGGCGGCGACCTTCGCCATCCGCCAGTTTCTGGACGAACACGCTGACGACGCCGGGAGCGACTGACATGACCGCCCTGGTCCGCGAGCTCGCCACCGGCCCGACCGGGCGCCAAGTCCTCCACAACGGCGGCACCATCACCTGCTGCGCGTACGTCGGTGACCGGTGGGTCGGATGGATCGGAGACGGCCGCGAGTGGGAAGGCTCGAACTACCGCGGTCGCCGCTGGTGGTGCGCATGTCGACAGGAGGGGGACGAGGCCGCAGCCGTGCCGCAGCGCTCGACGCGCTCACCGCCGCGATCACCGACAACGACGACCAGCCGTGACCACTGACCAGCCGTGACCACTGACCAGGCACGCGCCGACCGCGAGATCATCTCCAGGCCGCCGCGGCGGACGCTCTCGCCTACACCGACGGTGCATTAACCCTCGCCATCTGCACCCTCATGTTTCGCAGTTACGCGGCGGCTGCGGCGCAGGCCAGGGCGTAGTCGTGTAATAGATCAGGATTAGGCTGACCTGGGGAGGCGGGTGTAAACCGGGCCACGATCAGGGCCTTGCGCAGCTTGGTGATCATGTCTTCGAAGGACGGTTCGGTCTTGGTCTGGTACCACGGCTGGGCCAGGCGGCGGGCGAGGGCATCGTCGGGGTGGTGGCCGTGCAGGGCGTACCAGATCACGACCAGGGACTGGATCAGCATCCCGAACGGGACGGTCCGCTCGACGGCGTTCTTGATCCGGTTGCGGGCCTGCCCGACGCCCATCTGCTGCTTGCCAATGGCGTTGGCCGGTTCGACCGACCAGCGCACCGCGTACCGTTCGATGATCTGTTCCGGGGTGGCGGTCGGGTCGAGGGTGAACAGGGCCAGGTCGTAGGCGTTGCTCGAGCCGAGCTCGCGGACCAGCACGCACCGGCCGGGGGTGTTGCCGAAGCTGCCGTACCAGATGCACGCCCGCTCGGCCAGCGCCACGGTCTCGGTGCGCCCGTACCGGTACACCGCGGTCTTCCGCCAGGCCGCGGTGGTGGCCGCGGCGTCGTCAGCGGCGGTGGCCAGGGCGGCGGGCCGGCCCAGCTTGCGGCCCTTCAACGCCGGGCGCCCGCGGCGGCCGGTCCGCGGCGGTGCGGTGGCGAACAGGCAGGCGTTGGCCGGCAGCCGGGTCGTCCACGTCACCCCCGCCACCAGCAGCGGTTTGCCGTGATAGGCGGCGTCCCCGACGCCGTGCACCTCCCGATCGCCGAACGCGGCGACGAGCAGCGCCAGCAGCTGGGCGGCCAGCTCCACCGGGGTGGTGGTGGCCTTGCCCGCCCACAGCCGCATCAGTACCGGCAGGCACACCGGTGCGGTGGCGAACGGCAACCGGACCACGATCCCGGCGATCACCCACCGGTTGCCCCGGGCGATCTTCTTGCCGCCCTGGGCGGCGCCGTCGTGGGTCCAGAACGCGTGCCAGACGTGGCGGCCCCAGCGCTTGAACAGGGTGTCGTCGATCACCACCGTGATCGGCTCGTCCGGCCCGAGTAGCCGGGTCACGATCAGCCGGGCGGCGATCAATCCCAGCCGGTCGATGTCCCACACCGCGTAGGAGAAGAACCGGCACGCGGCGTGGAAGGAGATCTGCTGGGCCATCCGGGCCCCGGCCAGCATCCCGACCACCGAGCGCCGCCCGGTCGCGGCGACCATCCCGGTGGCCAGCACGGTGAACACCGCGAACGTGCCCCGACGCGCGAACACCGGCCGGCACGGCTCCAACACCCCGGCCCACGACCCCGGCAAGATCATCACGCGAAAGGTAGGGACACTCCAGCCGTGGATCTGCCTGACACGCCGGGCGAGCACACCCGCTTCGGCAGGCCATCATGCAGCACGTGCCCGACCACCCCGGCCCGCAGACCCGCACCGCCGTCACCGCGAGGATCATCGCCCACGTCACCCAGGGCTGGCCCCACCTCGGCGAACCGGTCGTGACCTACCGCGGGCGGTTCTGCTACGTCGCGGCCCGCCTCCCCTGCCAGCCTCAACCCCGCCCGATCCTGCGACTGCGCTACCAAGGATCGGCAGACCGCTGGGCTATCGGGATCTACCTCGCCAGCGACCAGCGCTACACCGAGGCGGAACTGCCCACGTCCTTCGGGCCCAAGTCGGGAACCCCCGAACAGGGCATCGACCACACGTTCGTCCTCTACGCAGGCCCCAGCCGCCAGCCCTGACACCAGCGGCGACCGGCCAGCAAACTGCGAAACTCAAGTGTCGCTTCGAGCACGCGGATTAGATCCGCCTGATCCCCGCAGCTCCTGCGGACAGCCGCCGAGTCGACCGGTGAAGGAGGACGCGGTGCTGCAGAAACCGAGGACGCACGATGACGATCGATGCCTATGCCCGTGGACTGGGCTCGCCGAGTACTTGGAGGTGTGTGAGCACGACGGCGTCGATCCCGTGACGGCCACCCGGGCACACCTTGCGGTGTTCGTCCGGGAGTCGACGACGCGCCCGA
>JBIOVW010000213.1:0-6729 GCA_044867945.1 Nakamurella sp.
CCCACCCCACCGAAGCTCCGCAGCCAGCGCGACCGGCTTGGTGCGGCAGCAGCCAAAATCAAACAGATGCAGTCAGCTGGCACCAAGGCGTCGACCTACAGAACCGACAAGCGCGCCGAACGTGATCGCAGCGAGGATTTCTACGGCCGGGATCCGCTATAGTCGGCGAAGGCGGCGTGCCGGTGGTGTCCTCGGCAGCCGGGCAGGGAGGCCGTGGCCAGCCGCCACCGCCGACCCGCCTCCAGCTCCGACCCCTGCGGATCCTCGTGGCAGATCGTGGAGCGCACGAACGCCGGGTCCAGCCGCAGCCCGGGGGGCGGGGACGGCCTGGCGGCCGCCCGCCCGGCACGCTGGATCAGGTCAAAGACCGTCCGCCGGACTTGATTCGTTCTGCCGATCCGGTTCGTCAAGCCTCGCGCCGCCCGGATCCTCGACCGTTGGCTCTTACAGCCCGCGGGTTGGCCCGCCATGGTCGGGTGAGGCCGTTATCTCCAGGGCGATGCGGTCCAGGGCTTCCCGTTCCAGGTCGGCCCACCGACGAACCTGCTCTCGCACCCGTTGGATCTCCTCGTCCGACAGGGCGTGCGCCGCGTCCGCGGTCAGCCGAAAGACGTCGAGTGGGCCGCCGACGCTGGGTGAGGAGATGCGCAACGCGTCGAGCACCCGGACGGCGGCCAGCACCCCGACGTCGGCTCCCCGGTCGATCATCCTGAAGTGCGCCAGCAGGGTCCCGGCCTGCTGGGCCATCGCCGAGCCACTGCCCACCGCGTGGAAGCCGACCTCCTCGTACCGGCCGATCAGCCCGTGCGGGTCGATGTCGATGATGAACGGGTTGCTGCGCGCGTACCCGGCGATCAGCACGTAAGTCGCCGGCGTCGCCCCCGATCCGTCCTCGCCCGGCACCTGCTCGATGAAGGTGTCGTAGTGGTGACGCAGGAGCGGCAGCACTCGCTCCTGCACCGCGCGTCCGACGTTGTCGGCGCCGAGCACCGCCGCCGCGCACCCTTCGAACATGTCCTGGGCCTCCAACAGCACAGCGCGGGCGCCGCTGCCACCCCAGGCCGCGGAGTCCCCGAACGGGTGCAGCTTCTGCGCCGGGTAACTCAAGCCGCGCGCCGTGTCGGTGATCTGCGAGTCCGCGGCCAGGACGATCCCGTCGGCGCAACGGAGCGCGAGAACGACCGTCATTGGTGCTCCTTTCGCTCCCTCGTAGAGAAGACGATAGGACGAAGCTCCGGCGACGGACGCCCCGCGTGTCCCGGTGCCATCCGGTCGGTAGGAGGCATGACCGGGATCGGTACCGTCGAGTTCAAGCGGCAGACCTGTAAACGCTGTTAGCTCACCGGCCGGCGGCAGCCGGAATTCGAGAAGACAGCGCTGGTCGGTCAGGGTGGTCACCGTGTCGAGGACCAGTTGATGCGGAGCGGCAAGTGCGCAGAATTCGTCGATCCGGCGTTCTCGGCCGCCGTAGAACACGAGCATGACCAGGCCCATCTCGCTGCTGGCTCGCATTCCCCCAACTGCTTCTACGACCAGGACCCGGCCGGGTGAGCGGCCTGAGCGCACCGGGCCAGGATGTGGTGGGCGTGTTCGTGATCCCAGTCGTGGAGGATGTCGACCAACAGGTGCCCGTCCGCGCCTGCCGGGAGCGGGTCGAAGGAGCTGCCCGCACTTCGGTTTGGTCGACCAGACCCTGAGCGCTGAAGGTGTGCCTGGCGTCGGCCGCCGTGGGTTCGAGATCGACGAGGTGGCCGCGCATCCGCGGATGGGCTTTGCAGGATCGCGGCGAGCAGGGTGCCGCCGCCGCCGACGTCACGATGGTGGTGAAGCGGGCCCAATCGAAGCCAGCGACGATTTGAGGGATCTGGTCACGGATCCGCTGGGGTCATCAGCCGGTCGAACGTCTCACGAAGGTGGTGATGTTTGACGAGGTCGGCCCAGAAGTCTTGACCGTAGCGGCGGGGATCGGCCGCCTGGCCCGTGGCGATGCGGTGGGCAAGTTCGACAAACGCCAGTTCGGCGCGGCCAGCGGACGAGTCGAGGTGCAGAAGGGTGCTCGGGCCATTACCAGCATCGACGCACAGGTTCGTCCCGTACCCGGTCGTCCGGTGGACGTGAGCTCAACGACGCCCAGTGTCGTGAAGGCGAGCCAGCAGGAGATCGAGGGCGGCCGGTGACTGGTTGAGTTCGCCCGCGAGTTGCTCGGAGGCGGCGCCGTCGCCGAGCAACCGGTCCGGCAGCCCAAGGGTCACCGCGACTCGCAGAGCCATGGGCGTCGCCGGCCCAGCCGCGCGACGGATCGCGTCCGCCTCGTTGTGATCGTCTCCTACGTTGACGAACCGCGGCCTGCCCGTCAAAGTCCGCTGCCGTCCCGAATCACACACCACCCTGGCCTGACGTCACACCACGAGCTGCGACCTCCCGAACGCGAACCTATTGAGCCTGTACGGTTTCCAACACCGGCTCGGCAAAAGTCAAGTACCTCGCGAGTGAGCACCGATTCTAGATTGGGACGGTCCCGCAAGCCGGTCGTCGTGGCTGCGAGGGCGCACTGTCCCCGGATCCTCAGGCGGGCGCGCGCTGGATCAGGGTGTGCCGTCCGGGTGGGGCGCCCCGGTTTGGCCGGTCGTGACGCGGCCGGATCAGCCCCCTGATCACGACCTGGTGGGGTTCACGAGCGCGAATCCGCCTGCGCGGAAGGCCTCGACGAACAACCGATGATCATCCTGGGCGCAGCGGGCGTACGCGTGGGCGAACTGGACCAGGTCCGCCACGAAGTCCTCCACCCGGTCGTCGACCGCCTCGGCGATCACCGTGCACGGCTCCCGGCCGGATCCTGAGCCTGAACCGAGGACCGGGAACCGGGCAGCGTGATGGACGAGGTCCGCGCGTTCGCTCGGGCGTCGGCACGGCGGGTACCTGGCAATCGCCGCCAGCGCCGGGGTGCTGGCCCGGCCGCCTCACCCGGGGTCTGACCGGACGCACACACGGCCAGTGTGACCGCCACCAGCGGGTCCGTTGACACGTCCTCCCGCCGGTTGGGCACACCCAACGGATCCACCTCGCTCGGCAGTGCCGATTCGCTGCGGTTCTTCCGCCGCCGGTCTTGACCGCCGGTCCACCGCGGCCCTCCGCCGGGCCGGGGCGGCCAGGGGCGCCTTCCCCGGTTCCGTCGGGCGGTCCGGGCATGACGGGCCGGGAGCCCGGGGTGATGTGCTCCGATGAGCTGCACCCAGATCCCCACCCAGCCGGCGGCTGGCCGACCGCGGGCGACCGTTCGTTGGGAAGCCAATCTCGGAGGTGACGTCCGATCTGTCCACGCTGATGCGGCAGGAGGTCGAACTCGCCAAGGTCGAGGTGCAGCAGTCGGCGCAGCGGGCGGGCAAGGGTGTCGGCATGTTCAGTGGCTCCCGCCGTGGCCGCACATTTCGCGCTGCTGTTCCTGTCGCTGGCCCTGTGGTGGGCGATCGGTGCGGTCATCGGGTTGGGTTGGTCGGCGCTCATCGTCGGCGTTGCCTGGGCGGCGGTGCCGCCGTCCTCGCGTCGGTTGGACGGTCCGCGCTCAAGTCCATCCGTGGTTTGGCGCGTACCACCGACACGATCAAGAAAATCCCCCGATGCCCCAAAGGAAACGAGGACACGGCATGAGAAGACCCGGATCAGATTCGCCGCGAGATCGAGCGCACCAGAAGCGAACTCAGCGACAACGTGAACGCGCGTTGGGAGACAAGGTCAACCCGGGGAGCATCGCTCGGCGTCAGGTCGGCCGAGTGCGGGGGTCGGCCACCGCGGTGCGGGACTCGGTGATGGGCACCGCCGCCGATGCCGACGACACGGGTCAGCACGCCGCCACGACCGTCGGCGACGCGGTGTCCAGGCACCGTCGATGGTGGCCGATGGGGCCAAGGGCTCGCCCATCGCGGCCGGCCTGATCGCCTTCAGGTTGGGTCTATTGGCCTCATCCCTGATCCCGGCCGGCCGACCGGAGCAAAGGGCCGTGCACGCCGTCAAGGACGCGGCCGAACCGGCGCTGCAGGAAACTCACCGAGGCCGTCGAGCAGACCGCGCAGAACCTGAAGGAACCCACCCTGCAGCCCTGGGCGAGGTCAGGGCGACCGCCGCCGACCCGCGAAGACTGTCCGCGAAGGGCCGTGAACGCCGCCGAGCAGGTCAAGGACCAAGCCACCGACTCCACGGATACGGTGCAAACGGCCGCGCGCTGAGCGTCTCCCACATCATTGGTGATCAAATCCGGTGCGGACGGTCCGAAACGGCCCCGGACTTCGCGGCTACCCTCGAGAATGAGCGGGCCGACTGCGAAAAAAGGTCACCCAAAGAACATGAACCGCCCGGTCCTGGCCGCGGAGAGGAGGCTGTCATGTCGTTGCTGGGAAGGGCCAACACGCTGGGCGCCGTCGTTGCGTTCGCGCGGAGCCCCACCGTCAACAATTGATCCGGAAGGTGACCGAGTTCGCCACCGACACCCGCACCGGGGCGACGGCCCGTCCGGTCGTCGCGCGCCTCCGCGCGCCGCGACCGGAGCATCGCGTGGTCGACGCCGAGCCATGAGTTCGACGTGCGCTGGCCGGCTGAACTTTCGCGATGTCACCCGCGTGAAGGCGAGGCGTCAGGCGAACGCGAGAGGCATCGCCGGGAAACGTCTCGGTCGTCGTACCCGGGAGTCAGGCGCGACCGGAGCCGGGCCCGGGGGACATCCTGAAGGACCGTTGCCCGGGGTGACACGCCGCCCGGGGTGGCCCGCACGCTTCCCGGGACCGGTGATCAATCCTTCGGCCCGGATCCCGGGTGTGAAGGCTTCGGGCGGTCGGTGTTGCCAACCCCGCCGTTGGCGTGCTCGGGGCGATGGTCCGCTGACTTTCCGCGTGGTGGCGCGGATTCGGGGGCCGTGGTTGGTGGGGCGGTCGTCGGTTGGGGGGCCGGAGCCGGGTCGGGTGCGGGGGCCGTGGTTGGTGATGGCGGTGCTGCGGTCGTCGGCTGGGAGGTCGGAGCCGGGTCGGTCGTCGGTCGAGGGGGCGGGGCTGGAGCCGGGTCGGGTGCGGGGGCCGGCGGCGGTGGTGTCTGGGCGGCTGGTACCGGCGCCGGGGCGGCAGGTTCCTGAGGTGGGGCTTCGGCCGCCCCAACCACCGCGGGCCGCACTGATTGGTCAGCGGATGGGGGTGGGCGTTCGGCCGGCTCGGTCGCGGTGTCGGTGGGCGCCGCGGACGCTGGCGACATGGGTGCAGGCGTAGGGGGTGTCCCTTGATCGGGCCCGGCCGATATACCGGAGGTCGATGCGGGCTGATTTTCCTCGGGTGAATCCGCCTGGACGGCAGCCGGCCGGATCTGGAACGGTGCCACCGGACCGGCCGACGACGGGGCACGAGCCGCCATCGGGTCCTCCCAGTCGACGGGCGGGGTCCCGGGCCACGGGAACGCGTCTGCGCCCCCACCGGCCGACTCGGTCGTAACGGCCGCAGTCCGGAATTGGATGATGGCACCCGCGGCGACGATGATCACGGCCGCGGCGATGGTTAGCGCGGTCATCGGACGCCTTCGCCCTGGGTGCGCCCGATGCCGCCCGCCTCCGCGGTGCAACCCCGGGGGTTGGGCATGGCGTGCAACGTGGAAGTTCTCCGTCACCCGCCGGGCATTCGACGGACGGCCCAAACGCAGGTCCCCGCGGAGTGCCCTGCCGGCGCCGGTGACTGACGCGACGGTCCCCGGCTGCTGCTGAGCCGTCGAGACCGCCCGGTCGTCCTCGGCGACCTCGACACGACCCATCCGGAACCGGTCCCGGCCGTGTGGGCGGCCTGATGCTCGTGCGTCTCGACCCGGGTCCACTCGGGCGCCGGCCCGACGGATCTGTTGAGGTAATACCGTGTTGTTGCCGGTCCCTCGGCCCGCCGACCGGCCAGGGACCGTCGGATGTGCTCGATACCGGTCGTGTCTCCAGGTGCGCACTGCGTCCCTCGGGCTTGTCGTTGCGGATCACCGACCTCGACGAGGCTACGCCTTGTGGTGTGGGTCGGACACATTCGTGTTCACGCACCCGTCCGGTCCGGCGCTATCACGTTCCGTGACGTCGCCACGGGGCGCGGGCCGGTCCGCTTCCGACGACGAAGAGGGGTCGCCGACCCGGATGTGGTGCATCGACCATGCAGTGCGGCACCGATGCCGGCGCGCAGCTGCGGATGAATCGAGCAAGAATGAGCACCATCATCACCCCGGGGGAACCGACTCTCACGAATCCCGGGGCGCTCCGCCTTGGCTGCGGTGGTGGTTCGTGGTGGGGTCCAGCGGTGGGTCGGTGTCGATGGTGGTGCACAGCAGGTCGTAGGCACGGTGGCGGCCGCGCCGTGAACGCATGCTGCGCACCATTTCCTGCCGGATTGCCTGCCCGTTCCGGTAGAGGGCGGCCGACCGTCGATGCCGGCGCGTACGCAATCTGCACGATCCCGACATCCAGCCCCAAGCAACCGGGTGAGCGTCACCACACTTACGACCCCACAAATGGATGATCAATGGTGAATGGACGAGAAGCATGGGCGCCTGAACCCTCGTCACGTTGATAGGAGAGTGCCCGGGATGAGAACCAGTGGACCCGCGATGCGTAATCGGGCGGTTGTCGGTTCAAGTCCGACCGGCGGCTCACGCACGGGTGGTACGCGTGCCGCGCTGATCCAACACCCACCGAACCGGAGGCAACCGGCTCCAGTCGGCCGACCTCGT
>JBIOVW010000214.1:0-2191 GCA_044867945.1 Nakamurella sp.
GACGAGGTGCAGCAGCGGGCCCGCGACGCCCTCGGCCGCTGAGGTCGCGCGTTCGATGGTCGAGGCGATCCAGCTCAAGACCCGCGGTGAGCTGCAGGCCATGCGCGCCGCGGGCCGGCTGCTCGCCGACGCCATCGCCGCCGGGCGGGCGGCAGTCGCGCCAGGCGTCAGCACCCTGGACGTCAACGACGCGATCGCCACGGTGATCGCGGAGGGCGGCGGCACCAGCAACTTCCTGCACTACGGCGCGCAGGGCGATGATCCGGGGTTCCCGGCGACGATCTGCGCCTCGGTGAACGACGAGGTGGTGCACGGCATCCCGTCGGCCACCCGGATCCTGCGCGACGGCGACCTGTTCTCCATCGACGCCGGTTGCGTCCTGGACGGCTGGCACGCCGACAGCGCGGTGTCGCTGCACGTGGGTGAGCGCCCCGACAGCGACCAGGCAGCGCCGGAGGTCGACCTGATCGCCGCCTGCGAGCGGGCGATGTGGGTGGGCATCGGCGCCGCCCGGGCGAACGGACGGCTCGGCGACATCTCCTCCGCGATCGAACAGTCCGTGGCCTTCTCGTCCCGTGCCGACGGCCGCCGATACGGCTCGATTTCCGGGTACGGCGGGCACGGCATCGGAACCGCGATGCACATGGCGCCGTACGTGCCCAACCACGGCAAGCGGGGCAAAGGGCCGCGGCTGGCGCCGGGCACCGCGCTGGCCATCGAACCGATGCTCACCCTGGGTCGGCAGGCGACCCGGGTGCTGGCCGACAGGTGGACGGTGGTCACCAAGGACGGTGCTCGCGCCGCGCACTGGGAGCACTCGATCGGGATCAGCGAGGCCGGCGTCTGCGTGCTGACCGCCGCCGACGGTGGCGTGGCCGGGCTGGCGCCCTTCGGCGTCACCCCGATCTCCCTGGACTAGGTTCGGCCTTGCCGTTCCTGTCCCGGCTGCAGTCGGCCGCTGCCCGGCGTGCGCCGGTGTTCGTCGTCGTGACCACCCTGCTGTGCGCGTTCACCCTGGCCCTCGGGTACGCCAACAAGGCGCGCTGCATCGGCCCGGACTACGACCATCAGGGGCGCAGCTCGCCCGACTGGGGAGTCCGGATCACCCGGGACGTCTGCTACACCGACATCCAGTACCTGTGGCTGGGCCGGGACATCGACGAGCACGTGTTCCCGTACGTGCACGGTGGCTATGACGCCGCCCGGAACGAGCTCTTCGGCGGCTCCGTCGAGTACCCGGTGCTGACCGGGCTGGCGATCTGGCTGGCCGCGCTGCCGTCGGACACCGATGGGGAGTTCCTGACGTACTCGGCGCTGCTGCTCTCGATCGCCGGGTTGCTGTCCGCGGCCATGCTGGCCTGGCTGGCCGGGCTCCGGTCCTGGTGGTTCGCCCTGGCGCCACCGTTGGTGCTGTACGCCTTCCACAACTGGGACCTGCTGGCGGTCTGCATCACCGTGGCCGCGTTCTGGGTGCTGCTCCGGGCGGCCCGGCCCGGCGGCATCGACTCGGCCCGGCCGCTCGTCCTGGCCGCGGTCGCGCTGGGCGTCGGCGCCGGATTCAAGCTCTACCCGGCGATGTTCGCGTTGCCGGTGGCCTGCTGGCTCGGCGCCGGTGGCTGGCGGCGGGGCGGATCGGGGGTGACGTCCGGCCGCCGGTGGCTGGTCGGCAGTGGGTTCTTGGTCGGCACCGGTGCGATCTTCGCGCTGATCAATCTGCCGTTCGTGGTCGCCGGGCCGCGGGGATGGTGGGCCTCGTTCCAGTTCCAGTGGAGCCGGCCGATCGACATGACCACGAACACGCTCTGGTTCTGGCTCTTCCGGCCGTACAGCAACTCGGCCAACGAGGTGGTCCAGGACCGGCTCGCGATGGCCGCCACGATCGCCACCCTGGCAGGACTGCTGGTGGCGGTCGGAGTCGGCTGGCTCCGCTACCGCACGGACCGGGTGTACCCGTGGTTGCCGGTCTGCGGGGCGATGCTGGCCGCCTACCTGCTGGCCAACAAGGTGCACTCGCCGCAGTTCGTGCTGTGGCTGTTGCCGTTCTTCGTGCTGCTGCGGATCCGGGCGTGGTGGATCCTGGCCTACTTCGTCGCCGACGCGGCTATCGGCATCGGCTTCTTCCGCTGGCAGTACCTGATCAACAGCGGGCTGCCGGACACCACCTGGGACTCGTTCGTCCCGCAGGCGGTGC
>JBIOVW010000215.1:0-3517 GCA_044867945.1 Nakamurella sp.
CGAGATCCGCGGGCACGTCGCCCGGTGCGCCGGGTTGTGTGGACAGGGGTCACGGCAACTCGGCTTCTGGCCGACTCGACATGGCCACCGGTCCACCCGGCTCACCGTCGCGGCCGGCGATGGCGCCCTTCCCATCACCCATTGGCGGTGACCGGGCCGGACGATCGCTCCGGCGACCGGCACGCCGCCCACCCGCGCGCCCACGTACACCGCATGGTCGGCGCGGCCGTAGACGACGTTGGCCGTGCCGTCGAGCGGGTCGACCAGCCACTGCACAGCGGTCGTCCCGGGCCGGGAGCCGCCCTCCTCACCCAGGATGGAGTCGTCGGGCGCACCGCGCGGATCGTGGTGCCCACGGTGTGGCTCGGGCCTCACCCGCTGAACGGGTTCTGCACCCTCACCCCGTCGTACCGCTGACCGTCGTTCAGTTCCTCCGAGTAGAGCATCACGCAACCGAGTTTCGCCGCGCTTCGGATGATCATGGCGTCCCAGAAAGAGACCGACTGGTGGCGGTGCAGATCGATCGCGCCCAGGACGTCGTCACTATCCGGCGAGTGGACGTCCCACTGCGAGAGTTCGGCGACAAGTGCGCGAGCCTGGCGAATCTCGAGCGGTTGCGGCACTTTTCGCGTCACCGCGACGAAGAACTCCTGCAGCACCTGGATGGACAGGCAACCATCGTGCGAGTCCCACAGGCCGCTGATGAGAGACCGCGCCCGATCCCGTTTCACGCCGGCGGACGCATCATGCGCGTAGACGAGCACGTTGGTGTCGACGAAGACGCGGTCACCGCTCATGCAACTCGACCCTGGTCCAGCCGGACCGACCCCCCGTTCCCAGGTCGGGTGCCGAGCCCAGCGCGGCCAGATGCCGCTCGCGGGCGAGCGCATACCCGGAGTCGCGATCGAGAACCTCCTTGAGCATCTGCGAAAGCAGCCGGGACACCGACACACCGCGCTGGGCGGCCAGGATCTTGGCGCGGCGCACGTCCTCGGCGGCAAGCGAGAGCGTCAGGTTCACGAAAAACAGTGTAGCACCAGAATTCGTGATACCCGCTTGACGGTCTCCTGCCGCAGCGTTGCATCGGCGTCAGGTTCCTCGCGCGTGGCGAACCCGAGCGAGCACTACCGGCGAAGAACCTGGCGGATCAGGCCATAGGTGGCCGCGCCGGCCGCCGCGGCACCGGCACCCTGGACCCAGGGGCGGGGGTTGGTGACCGCAGGACTCCGGTACGCGGTCACCGGCATCAGATCGAAGTGCACCGCGGTGGCCGGGGAGCGATCGGCCGCGTCCGGCTCCTTGCTGAACAGGATTCGGCCGGTGCCGATGCCCATCTCGCTCATGTCGATGCGAAATACGTACGGGTCCTTGTCGTCGTCCGGGTGCAGTTCGAAGCCGCGCAGCATCGCGGGGATCGGGCTCACGATCCGGAGAACCAATCGGCCGGCCCGGACCAGCACTTCCATGCCCGCACCCATCGCCAACCGCGCGCGCGCATCGGTGAGCGGCCCGGGAAAGTGGTACCAGCCGCACACCTCGTCCCAGACCTGCGGCTGTTGGGGCACGTCCGTGCGGATGGTCGCGCTCCGAACGCCGAGGATGTCGTCGAGGAGCCGGCCCAAGGTGCCGGGCAGCCAGAACATCGCGTCCCTTGACCCGTTGGTGAACGCCATCACGCCAACACCGTCGTCGGGTGCCAGGAAGATCTGCGCGTGGAATCCCGGGAGGACGCCGCCGTGCTCGGCGAAGCGGTGTCCACCGGTCCGGCCGAGCCAGAAGCCGATCCCCATCCCGTCGATTCGCGGATCCGGCCGGAAGTGGCTCTCATACATCATGGCCAGCGTTTCCGGCTTGAGCACCGCACCACGCTCGTTGCGTCCACCGCCCAGCAGCGCGGCCAGGTAGTGCGCCATATCGGCGGGCGTGGAGTACCCGCAGGAGGCGCCACCCGTGGCCATCCCGTACTCCGGCACCGTGGTGACGCCCCGTCGGTCGATCTGGTATCCGGTGGCCATGCACGGCACCGTCGGGAAGTACGGCCCGCTTCCGCTGGCGGTCATCCCCAGCGGCGCGAAGACGTGGTCGCGCAGGTAGTCGTCGAACGGCTGCCCGCTGACGTCCTCGACGATCTGACCGACGGTGGCCGGTCCGTGGTCGGTGTAGCGCCACCTGGTCCCCGGCTCCCACCCGACCAGCAGGCCGTCCCGGTACGCCTGCGCCAGTGTCGGCACCGGACGACCCGGCTTCACCGCCTCGCCGAAGACCGGTCGGACCAGGCCACGGGCATGCGGGACCTCCCTGATCCCCGCCGTGTGGGTGAGCAGGTGACGAACTGTCGCCGGACGTTGATGCGGATGGGCCGGGATGAGCTGGAAGCTGCGCAGGTACTCGCTGGCGGGTGCGTCCAGGTCGATCTTCCCCTGCTCCCACAACTGCATCGCGGCGATCGCGGTGAACGTCTTGGTGATCGACGCGACCCGAAACACGGTGTGCAGCGTGACCGGCACCTGCCGGGCGATGTCGGCCTTGCCGTGACCGTGGAAGAAGGCGAGCCGTCCGTCATGGACCACACCCACTGCCAGTCCTACGGTCGGTCGGCGGTTCAGCAGCTCGTCGACTCTTTCCTGTAGCGCGTGCCGGTCGATCTGGATCATTGAGATTCGCCTCGTTTCGGGCCGGCGGCCCACCTTGCGCCTATCTTGCCGGCCGACCGGAGTGTCCGGCACGGGCCGAGGTGCCCCCGATCGGTGACCTTCGACCCTGTCCGTCGGCGACGGGTGGGGACACGCTGGGTGGGAAAGTCCGGGTGATCTGGGTGGACCGACTGACGGCGGATGATCTGGTCATTCTGTGGCCGGACGCGTTGTGGCCACAGGAGATCGGCGCGCTGGCGATCCTGGACGGCAGCTCCCTGCTCGACGCGAACGGTGCGTTACGCATCGAACCGGTTCGCTCCTGGATCGCCGCCCGCCTGCCCCGGGTACCCCGACTCCGGCAGGTGATCGAGTACCCACGGCGCGGTCTCGGCGGTCCGATCTGGGTGGACGCGCCGGACATCGACCTGTGCCGGCACATCGGGGTGTCCGCGGTGCGCCCACCCGGTGACGAATCGGCACTGCTGGCGGCGGTACAGGCGGTGCAGCAGCGTCGGCTCGATCGGTCCCGACCGTTGTGGCAGATGTGGTTGCTCCCCGGATTGCCGGACGACAGGGTCGGGCTGTTCATCCGTCTGCACCACGTCGTGGCCGACGGCATCGCAGGCCTGTCCACCCTGACGGACCTGCTGGACCCCGCCACCGCGCCCGAGCCACCGCCGTGGCGGCCGATTCCCCCGCCGAATGGGCGAGAACTGTGGTGGGACAATGCCCGACGACAGCTGGCCGGTGGCCGGCGGCTGCTGCGCGGGCTATCCCGACCGGATCTTCTCGTCCGCCACATGCGAGCCGCGTGGCCCGACCTGGCCGGCATGGTGACAACGCTGCCGCCTCCCCGAACCACCCTGGACCACGATGTCGGT